>JBBSPJ010000458.1:0-3165 GCA_038258905.1 Cytophagales bacterium | reverse complement strand
TTGTCGGGTGATAATTCTATGTCCTGCGGTACCTGCCACCAGCAAAGTAAAGCTTTTACTGATGGCCAAGCCGTTAGTCTAGGCATTGACGGCCAGGCAGGAAAGGTGAGTGCTATGTCATTAGTAAATATGCTATGGATGGAGAAATTTACCTGGGATGGCACCATGAACTCGTTGGAAGAGCAATCTATTGAGCCGATTATTAATCCAATTGAAATGCATAGTTCCTTTGAGGAGGCAATAGGCAAATTGGAAGAGGATGGTTATTCCAACCTGTTTAATGAGGTTTTTGGAACGCCCGCTATTTCTGAAGACAGAATAGCCAAGGCATTGTCTCAATTTCAAATGGCTCTAATATCGGGTAATTCCAAATATGATCAATATTTAAGGGGGGAGTATCAGGCAAGCTCGCAGGAAATAAGAGGGATGGAATTATTTTTTACGCATCCCATTCCTGGGCAATTGAGAGGAGGGAATTGTGGCGATTGCCATTTAGGTCCACTTACATCAGGTGCCATCGATGGCTTCTCAGGCTTTCATAATAATGGTTTAGATTCTGATGAAAATATGGATGCAGGCCTGATGAAAGTAACTGGAAAACCCGAAGATAAAGGAAGGTTTAAAACACCCGGCTTAAGAAATATTGCTCTTACTGCTCCCTACATGCATGATGGCAGGTTTGAAACGCTCGAGAAAGTACTGGATCATTATGATTCAGGAATCCAATTGAGCAGTACTTTGGATTTATTGATCAGAGAGGGTAGTAATGAACCTATAGACCCTCATGCTGATATTAAACTATTTTTGACAGATCAAGAAAAAGCAGATATTGTTGCTTTTTTACATTTATTAACGGACGAGGAATTTATTTCAAATAGTAGGTTCTCAAATCCTTTTATAGAAAAAAATTAATTAAATAGAATATGAAAAATATAGCATATATAATTGTAGCAGTTTTGTTATTGTTCAGTTCTTGCAGAACGGATGATAACGTTGAAAAATTACCAGGAGATTTAGCACTAAATTTTCAGCTTTTAGTCAATGAAAATCCTTTAGTGTTTGGAAATAACTATACTAATGCTGCGGGAAACGAATATTCAGTGAGGTCTTTTTGGATTTACCTTAGCAATATGAAATTAGTAGGCAACGAAGGCACTCCTGATTTTGAAATAGAAGATAGTTATCATCTTTTGGAAGATGGATCAGATATTCAAAACCCCAGACTAAGCATCGACTTAAGTGCTATACCGGCAGGATCTTACCAATCAATAGAAATGGCTATTGGTGTGAATGAGCCTGTAAATACCGATATTTCTGCTGTTAGTGGCGATTTAGATCCTGGTAGAGCCTGGAATTGGGATTCAGGCTATAAATTCATCTCTGTTGAAGGTAACTTTTTCCCACCGGGAGAAGAGGCCAGGGGTCTGATCATGCATATAGGACTTAATCAAAATTATAAGGATTTGAGTTTTGACTTAATTCAAGGTTTAAATATCAACGATAATAGTTCTTCAATTGACTTCAGTATAAATATTAACAAAATGTTTGAAGGGGAGCATTTAATAGACTTTAATGAAAATAATTCAATAAAGGCAAACCCTGTAGAATCCCGTAAAGTGGCAGCTAATTATTTTAATGGGATGATTCAGCTGAAATAATGCAAAAATCAAGTATCATACTATTGATGCTAATGAGTGCTTGTTTTGCTCCTCAAGAGGACGAGACAGGTACTTTTTATCAACCCATTGGTTTCCCAGAAGTCAATTTTCCTGCTACTAATGATTATTCAGCTAAGAGAGTTGAATTAGGAAAGACGCTTTTCTTCGACCAAAGCTTATCACTAAATCACCAAGTAAGCTGTGCTAGTTGCCATTTGCAAGAAATTGCTTTTACAGATGCAGCTGCATTGAGCAAGTTAGGAGTCACTAAAAAGCCTCTACTCAGGCATACTCCAGCACTCATTAATATGGCTTGGGCAGAAAATGGTTTGTTTTGGGATGGTGGTGCAAAAAACCTGGAATCTTTAGTGTTTGCGCCATTGACGCATCAAGATGAAATGGGAGCCAATCTGGTTGATGTTGAAAATTATGTTAACGAAAATAAGAAATACCAAAAAGCTTTTAAAGAAGCTTATGGAGTAGAAAAGATAAAATCACAGTACGTGGCAAAGGCCATTGCGCAATATGTGAGAACAATTGTTTCTGATCAAAGTAAATACGATAGTGTGAGAAGGGGAGTGGCTGTTTTTACGGAAATAGAATCCAAAGGCTACCAGCTTTTTATCAAAAACTGCAGCACCTGTCATACTGAGCCTTTAATGGCAGATAATCAATTTCATAATAATGGGTTAGATTCAGTTTTTACAAATGCGGAAGAGGAAGGCATTTTTCAGGGTAGGTTCAGAATTACCCATGATACATTAGATTTAGGGAAATATAAAACACCAACACTACGGAATGTTGCCTTAACAGCGCCTTACATGCATGATGGCCGATTTGAGACTTTGGAAGAAGTGTTAGACCATTATTCAGGTGGAGTTAAATATTCAAATACTTTAGATTCACTGCTGTACAATGCTCATTTAGTCGGAATTACATTAACTGAAACCGACAAACAAGCGCTTTTATCTTTTCTCAATTCGTTAACTGATTTTCATTTTATAAATAATTCTCAATATAGAAATTAGATAAAGTGAAATATATAAGTTTTGCCTTAATTGGCGTTTTCATGGGTTATGCAACCGCATCCTCTGCCTGTGATGTTTGTAATATTTATGAGTACAAACCCTACAATTCAAGCGGTAATTACGTGGGTTTATTTTATCACTACAAAAAATTCAGCGGCTATAAGCATTTAAATCAGTCGCATAATTTTTTCAATAGTGATCCTAAAATGCATGATTTTGAAGGATCTGGTGTATTCTTAGAAAGGGAACAGCAAGATTTTGAGGTTTACCAAACCACTGCTGCAAGGTTTAATATCAACATAGGGGGTAAAGTGAATGTATTATTTATTATGCCTTATGAATTTGCTCATGTGTATAATGAAACGGTTTGGTCTGTAACTGAGCCAGTGAAAGATACCACCATGATATTGCAAGGTCCGGGGGATTTAATAAGTGCTATAGACTATACCTTCAATTTCAATAAGAAAAATAAATCGCAT
>JBBSPJ010000457.1:0-3172 GCA_038258905.1 Cytophagales bacterium | reverse complement strand
CCAAATATTCTAATTGGTGTATATAAAAAAAGGCTTTCATAATTAAATGAAAGCCTTTGATATTAAAGTTATTGTATTTTAAAGAAGTTTCAGGCCAACGCCTAGCATAATCTGATTAATTCTAATTTCACCTTGATCATTAGTTCCTAAAGTACCTTGGTTCGAAAAGTTACCTTCATAACGTAAATCTAGAGTAAGATTAGAGATATCTATTCCTATGCCTGCCTGATAGGCGAAAACTGCATCATTATATTCATTCACAAAATCGGCATTATCAGTTTCAGAAGATAAGTTAAAGCTGGCCACAGGGCCGGCATTCACTCTTAATGGACCTAACTTAAAACCCACTAAAATCGGTACATCAATTCTGTTTTGATTCAGTTTAATGGTTTGTTCTCCACCTGCCACAGTACCTTGAGAAACATATTCCCCTTGCACAGAATTAAAATAAGCTTCAGGCTGTATGTGGAAGCCTAAAATATTTATTCTGGCAAAAGCCCCGATCTGGTAGCTGTATGCAGCATCACCTGATTTAAATTCGTTGGCTTGGTCTTTAAATTTCACTGTTGTGCTACTTATTCCTACCTTTGGTCCAATTGTGAAAATTTGTGCTTGAGCATTATATCCTACTAACAAAAGTAGTACAATAGCTGTTGTCAATATCTGTTTCATAAATTTTAATAGTTGATTCAAAAAAAGTAACGTAATTTAACATTAATAGTATATATATTTCCCCATGAATTTTGAAGTAAGCCCCAAGAATTTAAACGAAAGTTTAGAAGCCATCCTAAATAAAAGAAGAGAAGATGGTTCAATAAGATACCTGAGAGTCGCCAGGGAAGGTATGATGGATTTCGGGTCAAACGATTATCTTGGTTTGGCAGGAGTCCCTGAAATTTCTAAAAATATTAATGGTTTTATAGATAATGGCGCCACAGGTTCGCGGTTGCTAAGTGGAAATAAAAGTTACCACGAAAAGCTGGAAAATGATTTGGCTGAATATTTTCAATCTGAAGCTACTTTGTTATTTAACTCAGGATATTTGGCCAATTTAGGTATGCTTTCGTGTGTGCCTCAAAAGGGAGATACCGTTTTGTTTGATGATCTTTCTCACATGTGCATTAAAGAAGGGGTGAGGCTGAGTAGAGCCAACTATTATAATTTCAGGCATAATGACCTGGAAAATCTTGAGTCTAAAATGAAACGTTCAACCGGGAATTTATTTGTGGTGGTAGAATCTGTTTATTCTATGGATGGAGATCAAGCACCTTTAGTTGAGCTGGCTGATTTATGCGAGAGATATGGAGCACACCTAATTGTAGATGAAGCCCACACCACAGGTTTATATGGCAAAACAGGCAATGGTTTATGCTGTGATTTAGGTATAGCGGACAAAGTATTTGCCAGAATATATACATTTGGAAAAGCTATTGGAGCACACGGAGCAGCGGTGGCAGGTAGCAGGCTTTTAGTAGAGTTTTTGATTAATTATAGTAGGCATTTTGTTTATACTACTGCTTTAAATTATCACAGTATTAAGTTAATTGAAAATGCTGTTAAATACAGAACGGAACATCCTGAGTTATTAGGTCAATTAAATGATAATATTGAATTATTCAGAAGTTTAATCAGTCCTGATATAAGAAAACTGAAGAGTGCACATCCTATTCAGGGGGTGGTGGTGCCTGGTTTTGAAAGAGTGCTTACCATGGGAGCACATCTCTATGCCATGGGTTTTGACTTACGCCCTATAGTTTCGCCTACTGTTCCTTTAGGAGAAGAGCGGATCAGGATTTGCTTGCACTCCTTCAATTCCAAGGAGGAAATTACCCAACTATGTGAGGCTATTAATACTTACGATGCATGATCTATTTTATTACAGCTATAGGAACTGATAGCGGTAAATCGGTATTCAGCGCTATCATTACTGAAGCATTACAGGCAGATTACTGGAAGCCCATACAAGCTGGATTGCCTGGGGATACTGATTACGTAAAATCTTTAGTAAGTAATAAAAAATCAAATTTCTTAGGAGAAGCTTTTGTATTACAAACGCCAGCTTCTCCACATTTTGCTGCCCAGGTAGATAACGTGGAATTAAGTCTCGATCAATTCTTTTTGCCCGATACAGCTAATGAGCATTTGATCATTGAAGGAGCAGGTGGTGCCTTGGTGCCTATTAATGATAGCGAATTTGTAATTGATATGCCGCAAAAATGGAACATTCCAATTATCATGGTAGCTAACCTTTACCTGGGCAGCATCAATCATACCTTGCTGACTTTAAACGAATTGAAAAGACGAGGTTTATCTATTAAAGGTATAGTTTTTAATGGCCCTGCCAACCCTGCAAGTGAATCTATCATATTAAAGCATGCCCAAGTACCTTGCTTATTGCATATTAAACCTGAAAAAGATATAACTCAGCATGTTATTAAAAAGTATGCCAAAGAACTTTTAGGTCGATTATGAATTGGATAGAAAGAGATAAGGCAAGCATTTGGCACCCATTTACGCAATTAGTGGATGGTTTTGAACCTTTGATGATAGAAAGTGCAAAAGGATTGTATTTGCATACCACAGATGGTAGGGAAATTATGGATGCTATTTCCAGCTGGTGGGTGAATTTACATGGGCATAGTCATCCTAAGATTGCAGCGGCTGTAGCAGAACAGGCGAAAAATCTGGAACATGTTATTTTTGCAGGCTTCACACACGAGCCAGCCATTGTTTTGGCAGAAAAGCTTTTAAGCATATTGCCGAATAATCAATCTAAAATATTTTACTCAGATAATGGTAGTACAGCTAATGAAGTAGCCTTAAAAATGGCTTTTCAATACTGGTACAATCACGGGGAGAAATCAAGAACTAAGGTAATTGCTTTTGAAGGATCCTATCATGGGGATACTTTTGGGGCCATGTCGGTGGGGGACAGAGGGCCTTTCTCGGCTCCTTTTAGCCCCTTTTTGTTTGATGTGGAGTCCTTACCCATGCCAACTCAAGAAAATAGCAAGGAAATTCTGAATCAGTTTGAGCAAATTATTAAGAACGGAGAGGTGGCAGCATTTATCTTTGAACCTCTTGTTTTAGGTTCTGCCGGAATGAAAATGTATAAGCCTGAAATGCTCAACCAATTGTTGAAAATTGCTCAGGAGAAACAAGTTATTTGTAT
>JBBSPJ010000456.1:0-3176 GCA_038258905.1 Cytophagales bacterium | reverse complement strand
GGGCAGGACATGCTGCTAATCGGAGAAGATTTAGATGTAGTGGATTATAAAATTGCTGCTTGCTGTAACCCTATACCTGGAGATGAGGTCTTTGGTTTTGTTACTGTGAACGAAGGAATAAAAATCCATCGAACTTCTTGTCCTAACGCACCGGAATTATTATCTAACCATGGAAACAGGGTAATTAAAGCCAGATGGACTTCCCAACAGGAGATCGCCTTTTTAGCAGGGTTGCAAATTATAGGTACGGATAGGGTAGGACTTATAAGCGATGTCACTCAAATAATATCCAGTGAATTAAAAGTGAATATGCAATCTATCTCTGTAGACACAAAAGATGGTATTTTTGAAGGTAAAATTCACTTATTTGTCCAAAGTACTAAGCATTTAGAAAAATTAATTGAGAAATTAAGAGCCGTTCGTGGGATTGTTAAGGTGAACCGCTACGATTAACAGCTAATTTCCTATATTTGCCCCCTAAGAATGGAAGGAACAGTATGGTATTGAATGAAAAGGTTTTTAAAGAGGTAAAACAGATTTTTACAGCTTATCTTGAAAATAAAGGATTAAGAAAAACTCCTGAAAGATATGCGATATTGGAAGAGATTTATTCGCGAAACGGCCATTTTGATGTAGAGTCTTTATATATAAGTATGAAGAATAAGAATTACAGGGTCAGTAGGGCTACAGTTTACAATACTCTAGATTTATTGGTGGAATGTGATTTAGTAAGTAAACATCAATTTGGCAGAAATCTGGCTCAATATGAAAAATCTTATGGTTATAAACAGCATGATCATGTAATTTGTGCTGAATGCCACAAAGTGGTAGAGTTTTGTGATCCTAGAATTCAAAACATTAAAACCATGGTGGGCGATTTACTGAACTTTAAAATAATGCATCACTCTTTAAATTTATATGGCATCTGTGGTGATTGCCAGGCTAAATTAAAATCAGAATCTTAATGAACTACGAAAAAGAATTAATAGACAATACTTTAATTTTAAAGTTATCCGGTGACTTAATCGGTGAAAACAATGGGCCCGGTTTAGTGGAGGTTTTGAATCAACATATTTCTAAGGGAATAAATAAATGTATTATTGATATATCCGAAGTAAGATATATGAATAGTAGCGGAATTGGAGTTCTCATTACCATTCTTACTAAATTGCGCAATAAAGAGGGTGAAGTAGTATTGCTGAATCCTTCCGATCAGGTGAAAAAGTTGCTTGTTATTACAAAATTAAACAACATATTCTCTATTTTCGATACCAAAGAAGAGGCTTTAAAGCATCTTAAATAATATCATATACTAAACTTTAAACTTATATTTATTTCAGACAGGTTAATAGCGTATCATAGCTATGCCCGTTAAACTATTTTTATTATATCAACATGGATGTTTTATTAGGCTTACAGTGGGGTGACGAAGGAAAAGGTAAAGTAGTAGACGTACTTGCACCAAAATACAATACAGTAGCACGCTTTCAAGGAGGACCCAATGCAGGTCATACGCTCGAATTTGACGGAATTAAACATGTTCTACATCAAATCCCTAGTGGCATATTCCGTAAAAAGATTAAAAATGTAATTGGCAATGGTGTAGTCCTTGATCCGGTAATCTTTAAAAAGGAAATAGAAAAGCTAGCTCCTTTTAATATTGATTTCAAAGAGAATTTGTTCATCTCTAATAAAGCACAGCTTATTTTACCTACTCACCGTTTGCTAGATGCTGCTTTTGAAAAATCGAAGGGTAATAAAAAGATAGGCTCTACTTTAAAAGGCATTGGACCTACATACCAGGATAAGGTTGCAAGGTTAGGATTAAGGGTAGGAGATATTTTAGAAGTTGGATTTATAAATAAATACAGAGAACTGGTAAATGCACACGAAGCAATTCTTGGCTTCTACAAGCATGAATACGATTTAGCCCCACTAGAGTCCGATTTTTTTGAAGCTTTAGAATACCTGAAGCAATTCAACATTAGAAGTACTGAATATCTAGTTAATAATGAGATGAAGGAGGGAAAGAAGGTTTTGGCGGAAGGAGCACAAGGATCTTTATTAGATGTTGATTTCGGTAGTTATCCATTTGTAACAAGTTCTAATACTATGACAGCCGGAGTTTGTACAGGTTTAGGAGTAGCGCCTAATACTATCAAAAATGTTTTCGGTATTTTTAAAGCCTATTGCACCAGGGTAGGTAGCGGTCCGTTCCCAACAGAGTTATTCGATGAGGATGGCACCAAATTACAAAAGATTGGAAATGAATTTGGAGCAACCACGGGCCGACCAAGGAGATGCGGCTGGTTAGATATACCTGCATTGAAATATGTTGTAATGATCAATGGAGTGACAGAGTTGTTTATGATGAAGTCTGATGTGTTATGCGATTTCAAAACCATAAAAATTTGCACTCAGTATAAATTGCCTGATGGCAGTACTACAGATGAATTCCCATTTGATATAGTAGATAAAGAAATTACTCCTATATATAAGGAGATGGATGGTTGGAATACTTCTTTGGATACTGTTACTAGTTTTGATGATATGCCGGCAGCTTTAGTTAGCTACATCAAATTTATAGAGGATCAATTAGGTGTGCCTATTAACCTGGTATCCATGGGTCCCGATAGAACGCAAACAGTAATGAGAAATCATTGATTTTGAAATTAAATTATAAAAACCAACTTTAATCCTTTGATAGAAGATGATTAAAGTTGGTTTTTCACTTTTCTTAATATGCCAAAAATTCTTAAACAAGGCATCTACAAATCCCCGCGCAAATAATCCGAATTATTTTTATGGTATAAGATATTGATTTGTAATCTCTTAAAAGAGGGGATAAAATAAATCAGATAAAAGTTAGGGAATCGCTAGTATGAAAGCCAAAATCTTTCTTACCTTTGTCAACCCAAAAGCGGGGTAAGCGTTAAGCTAGAGATTATTGAAAGGATGAGAGAGGTGTTAAAGGAGAGAGGTTTGAGGCTTCAATTCAGGCATCAAAAAATAATTTAAATTTATTTTCAAATAAATTTGTGTTAATAGAAATTATTCTCTTATCTTTGCACTCCCAAACGGAAAAAGAGATGATAAAACATCTCAAAAAGAACAGTTGAAGCAGAAGCGCAGAGACTAATACAAGTTGAAAGATTAAAGCATAGTTGAAACAAGAG
>JBBSPJ010000455.1:0-3179 GCA_038258905.1 Cytophagales bacterium | reverse complement strand
CATATCCTGATACACCTTTATCAAATTCTTTTACAGTACCGTCCGGCAATGTAATTTTTACTTTATTACTCATATTAAATTATTCAAAAAGAATAGGTAAAATCAATATTAAATGAGGTAAATCTATTAAAGATCATTAACCCATATGCAAATATGCGAATTTTGAAGGAAATAGAATAGACTAAAAGAAAGAAAGCATAAATTATTAATATAGATGGTAATTTTCGATATTAAATAGTTGAAAAACTTTAAATTAGAAAGCCTAAATCAAAAATAACTAATTACCGATTTCTTTCCCTTTAGAATCAAGTGTTTTAACCACCTCACCTTCTTCATTGTATAAAAACATAATACCTGCTTCTTCTTTAGCACTCGCTACAGGTGAATCTGACTCATATTGGATACTCCACAGCGGTTCAACTTGTTGGTTAAAACTTGAAAGTTTAAATTGATTCAATTTATTACTCAGTGATGTATTCAACAATATTTTCTCATTAACCTGAATTAAATTAATTGTTTGAGCACTATCAGATAAGATTTGTAAAGCCTCTACACTCATGTTAAATTGAGCTCTTCCGATAAATGGTGCATGACCTTTTTGACCTGCAATTATTAAATATTTTTCTTTTTCCTCAGATTTAGTAACGAATGAAGAAGATTCGAAATCCTGAGCCACATCTCTATCAATATAAATACTATCAGTATTGTGAATGAAAATTTTTCTTAACTGATCTAATTCTAAAAGCTGATTCTCCAAAATACTTAATTTCTTTTCGGCTAGTGTCATTTCAGTATTCAAGTATCCCTCAAAAGAAGGATCGAAAGTCTCTACGTAAAATTGATAGTTTAATTTATTTTCATCGCTTGAGAATTTATCAATTAGAGATAACATTTGATCGATTTCTTCAAATTTTTCTTTATGTTTTTGAAGTAACTTCACTTTCTGAAACACATTAGTTGAGTCTGTCAATACAGGGAATATAGTAGTATTTTGTAATAATTGTGCCTCATTTTTCAAGCTCTTATAAGCTAAAATTTTGAGGGGAAGTGCTCCAGCATTAAGTTCTAGTAGTTGATCCTTTAATTTCTCTGGTATTGTAAATTCTTTAATTTCGGAGGAATCACCTACATTTTGATTTTCACTTATCAAATTATCAATAGTATTATCAGTTTCGAGCAATAAGGTCTTTAAAGGAATTATTTCATCTTCTATTTTTATTAACAGCAATGAGAGAAAGGATTGAAAATCTTTTAACCTTATTTCCTTCTCGAAAAGGTTAATAGGTTGTGGTTTAATAGAATTCCAATCATCAATGGTTTCAATATTCAATCGAGCATCTTTATTAGCACTTTTTAGCTTCTCCTGAAGTAGAAAATATTCATCAATGGCTGATTTTACCTTACTATATATTTGATTAGTATTCCTGACCCTATCATAGTCGTCCGTTGTAGATCTTAATAAGAAAGCTTTCTCGTTAGGAAATTGATTTGCCAGAGATGTAATATTGTTGTTTAGTTCGGTAATTAGCGAATCAGTCTTTGACTTTTGGCTATAAATCTGATCGATCAGGGATATTTTTTCATCAAGTGCTGCTATTTTATTTTCATAGTCCAGATGAACATCAGATATCTTAATACCAAATTTTCCGGTTCTTAAATCTCTTCGATTATAAGAAATGTAATAATCATCGTTTTTTCTTAATTCTCTGTCATCAACTAATCTTATAGCCTTTTTATAAGATATGATAGCCAAATTAGCGAGCGAATCATATGATGTACTATTTGGAAATATTTCTGTACTGTCCAATTTAGCCGTTATAATCTCGCCTAGATAGAAATTCGGGTTCGCTTCATCCTGATTACTGGCCAGGTATTGCAATAACAAAGGTTCTGCCGTTTTATAATCTTTACTTTGCAAAATTGGAAATAAGTCTTTGTATTTTACTTTTTTTTGGGAGTATCCACCAAATAAAATTCCAAATACTAATGTGAAGACTAATAAAAAAAATTTAGGAAATAACATTCGTTGTCTTTTAAAAGCATGTAATAATACAAAACCTTACGAAATTCATCATATTATTGTGAATTTGCAAGTTTGTAACATCGAATGATACTTTTAATTACAAATGTTTCTATGAAAGGGTGTTCCTTGTCGACAAATAAATTAATTAGACAAGGTAAACTGCATAGTCTCCCTCAGCCCATGATACATTTATGTGCTCTTGAATGGTGGTGGAGAGTTCAATGCCTGTGTACTTTGCCGAAATTGGAAATAACCTATGAGACCTATTTACTAAAAAAGCAGTCTCAATTTTTTTAAGTGGCAAAGCAAGAAAAGGCTTTAAAGCGTAAACCATTGTCTTTCCTGAATTTAAAACGTCATCAATTAATATAACTACCGAATTTTGCGGTTTAGTTATCTCAACATCTAAGGTTACCGGGGAAGACAATGGTTTTTCTTTATCAATACTTACCTCAATTAGTGTAGTTTTAATTTGCTCCATTTCATTTAATTCAGCTTGAAGCATTTTGGCAAGTGTATAACCCCCACCCTTAATACCCGCTAAATAAATATTTTTTTCACGAAAGTTATTTTCGAGAATTTGATACGCCATTCTCTTGATTTTACTTTCAATTTGCTTATGGACTAAAATCCTATTACTAATTTCAGGCATTTAGATTTGTATAATTAGGCTGCTGGTATAGGCATTACTTTACTATCCTTAAACGTAGAAAGTATTACCATAGATTGCATGCTATCAACCACTTCAATTTCACTTACTCTTTCCAACATCAATTTTTGATACGATGGAATATCTTTTGTGATTACCTTAAGGATAAAATCACTGGAACCAGTAACATGGTTACATTCAATAATTTCATTCACAGTATTAATAGCCTCTATAAATTTATCTATATTAGATTTATTATGTGCTTTTAATGAAACCATTACGTAGGTGCTTACTCCTAGATTAATTTTCTCAGTATCTAATTTCGCATGATAGCTTTTTATAATACCGGTGTTTTCAAGCTTTTTAACTCTCTCTAATGTTGGCGCAGGAGATAACCCGATATCTTTAGAAAGTTGCGAGTTTGTAATTCTTCCATCTGCTTGTAGAATGTCTAGAATTTTCCTATCAATTTTGTCTAATTTGAATGGTTGCATTTATTTGTATTAT
>JBBSPJ010000454.1:0-3181 GCA_038258905.1 Cytophagales bacterium | reverse complement strand
GGCTATCATATTACTTTCCGTAAGGCAATTATGAGCCTTTCCAGAGCTTTCATATTTATGATGTTCTTTCTTTTCTGGATAAGCCTTTTTTTAGGCTTCATGGTTTTCGAGTCAAATACGGTTACAGGATTTTCATTTCTCTGCGGGGGTATCGGTTATGAGCTGGCACTATTATTTCATAGTCTTTTCGGATGGGGTACTTATCTAATATTAATATTATCTCTCATAATCTTCATCATTTTTTATTTTGATGTAACCACTTTATTAGGCTTTGGTCATAAAGAAACAACTGAGGATTCTGATTCAGAAGCTATAACGAAGGAGGAAGTTAAGGTAGATAAAGATAGGGCTACAGCTGTTGCGCCTGATAAAGATGAAGTTGACGAACCAGATGAAGAAGATGATGCTGCAAGCTGGACTGTAAAAGACAAGAAGGATAAAAGACCCGCCACTTTAGAAATGGAGGTTGAAAATACTTTAGAGGATGATTCATTCGAGGAAGATGATTTCACAAAAGATTTCAATAAACCTAAAAAGGAAGAACCGAAAGAAGAGGAAGCTACCGATTTCGAGGTGGATGATGCTGAATTTCAAGAAAAAGCAGCTACAAGAGTTGAAAATTACGATCCTACCTTGGATTTATCATCTTACCAATATCCAACACTTGAATTGTTAGAACATCATGATTCTGGAAGAGTAAAAGTAACACAAGAGGAACTAGAGGCCAATAAAGATAAAATTTTAGAAACGCTTACCAATTTTAAAATTAATATCTCTAGCATTAAAGCTACAATAGGTCCTACAGTAACTTTGTATGAAATTGTACCTGAGGCTGGTGTGAAAATTTCCAAAATTAAGAATTTGGAAGATGATATAGCTTTGAGTTTAGCTGCCTTAGGTATCAGAATTATTGCCCCTATACCCGGTAAAGGTACCATAGGTATTGAAGTGCCCAATAAAAATAGGGAAATGGTAAGCATGCGCTCTGTTTTAGGAACTGATAAATTCATGAAGAGTGATAAGGAATTGCCTATCATTTTGGGTAAAACCATTTCAAATGAAGTTTTTATAGCTGATTTAGCAAAAATGCCTCACCTGTTAATGGCAGGTGCTACGGGTCAGGGTAAATCCGTAGGACTAAATGTCATGTTGGCATCTCTAATCTACAAAAAGCACCCTTCTCAACTGAAGTTTGTGTTGGTAGATCCTAAAAAAGTGGAATTAACACTTTTTAATAAGTTAGAAAGACATTTCTTGGCGGCTCTGCCTGATAGTGAGGAAGCTATTATCACGGATACTAAAAAAGTGGTAAACACCTTAAATTCCTTATGTATTGAAATGGATAACCGCTATGACCTGTTAAAAGATGCCGGTTGTAGAAATTTGAAGGAGTACAATCATAAATTTATTAACAGGAAACTAAATCCTGAAAAAGGGCATAGATTTTTGCCTTACATAGTGTTGGTAATAGATGAGTTAGCCGATTTAATGATGACCGCAGGTAAAGAAGTGGAAACGCCTATTGCAAGGCTTGCACAATTAGCCAGAGCTATTGGTATCCATTTAATTGTTGCCACACAACGTCCATCAGTTAATGTTATTACGGGTATTATTAAGGCCAACTTCCCCTCCAGATTATCCTTTAGGGTTACTTCCAAAATTGATTCCAGAACTATTTTAGATATGGGAGGGGCAGAGCAACTAGTAGGTATGGGAGATATGCTTTTATCTCAGGGGTCTGAGTTAATCAGGTTGCAATGTCCGTTTATTGATACACCCGAAATTGATGAGGTAGTTGAATATATTGGTAATCAGAGGGGTTATGAAAGAGCTTATCAATTGCCGGAATTCTCAGGAGATGATGATAATAGCAAAGTAGGAGAAGTAGATCTTTCTGAAAGAGATGCCCTTTTTGATGAGGCAGCCAGGTTAATAGTGTTACACCAGCAAGGAAGCACTTCATTGATTCAGCGTAAACTAAAATTAGGATATAACAGAGCAGGAAGATTGATTGATCAGTTGGAGGCAGCAGGTGTAGTTGGGTCTTTTGAGGGGAGTAAAGCAAGAGAAGTACTTATTCCGGATGAAATGAGTCTGGAGCATTTGTTGAAAAATATTGATAATTAAAGAGTGGAATTGAGTTGGTCTCTTAGTATTAAACTGATTGAAACATCTTTAATGGCTAAAAAACGTACTGTTTTCATAGAGTGTAAACCGAAGTTTATCGCCTTGAAAATTAAATTAAAATGCCTTAAAGTCCCCTATAGAGAGGGGTTAGGGGAGTGTTAATAAAAAAAATAATTTTATTTTAATTTTCATAATCACTTTTAACCAAGTCATATATGTATAAAACATAATGTGATCAATATATAGAAGATTAATTCTTTTTACATAGTATCAACAAAAAGTTGGAACAATTATTGGAGTAATGCATAATAAATAAATAAGCAAAAATGAAAAATTTGAATTTTATATTATTGTTATTAGTAAGCTTTAGCACTGTTGCTTTTGCTCAAAATGATCCTAAGGCAAAAGAAATCCTTGATAAGATGAGTAAAAAGTATAAAGATATACCTGCTTTCACAGCTACTTTTACTCAAAATCTTGAAAATGAAAATGAAAATATAAGTGATAGTTTCAAAGGGGAGATCACTGTAATGGGAGATAAATTTAAAGCAGATGTTGCGGGGCAGTTAATTGTAAATAATAATCAAACCGTATGGACCTATTTAAAGGATGCCAACGAAGTTACTATTAACAATTACGAAGAAGAAGAAGGGGAAATGAACCCCAGCAAAATTTATGATGCTTATAAAGAAGGATACAAATACCTGTACATGGCAGGCGAAGGCACAGCAAAATATCATATAATTGATTTAGTGCCTGAGGATAAAGATGAAACCTTTTATAAAATCAGACTTAAAATCGATAAAAATTCTAACCTTTTAAATAATTGGTCAATTTTCGATAGAGCAGGTAATATCTTTAATTACTCTGTGACAGACTTTAAAGTGAAAAGTAATATAACTGCCTCAGATTTTAATTTCGATCCGAGTAAATACCCTAATATTGAAGTTTTAGATTTTAGATAATAGCATGGTCTCCCTTATTTTAAATTGGGGAGACTTTTTTTATATATGACTTACCAGGAATTAGCCGGTGAAATCCGGAAAAAATCTTC
>JBBSPJ010000453.1:0-3202 GCA_038258905.1 Cytophagales bacterium | reverse complement strand
TGTTATTAAGAAGACCTCCGGGACGTGAAGCATACCCTGGTGATGTGTTCTATCTACACTCACGTTTATTGGAAAGATCTGCAAAAGTGATCAATAATGATGTGATTGCTAAAGATATGAACGATTTACCGGAGTCCTTAAAAGGTATGGTAAAAGGTGGTGGTTCATTAACTGCATTACCTATTATTGAAACACAAGCCGGTGACGTATCAGCCTATATCCCAACCAACGTAATTTCTATTACGGATGGTCAGATTTTCCTTGATACTGATTTGTTTAACTCAGGTATCAGACCAGCCATTAACGTAGGTATTTCTGTATCTCGTGTGGGGGGTAATGCTCAGATTAAATCAATGAAGAAAGTAGCGGGTACATTGAAGTTAGATCAGGCTCAGTTCCGTGAGTTAGAGGCTTTCTCTAAATTTGGTTCGGACTTAGATCCTACTACTAAAAGAGTTATTGAAAGAGGTAAAAGAAACCAGGAAATATTAAAGCAAGCACAATACTCACCAGTTTCGGTTGAGCAGCAAGTAGCAATTATTGTGGCTTCTACTAAAGGGTTTATTGATAAAGTACCTGTTAATAAAGTAAAGCAATTTGAGATTGAGTTTGCCAGAATGATGGAAACACAACATAAAGATACCTTAGATGCTTTTAAGTCTGGTAAATACACTGACGAATTAATAGCAGTTGTAGAAAAAGTAGCTAAAGATTTAGCTTCGAAATATTAAATATAAAAGTAAATATCGTTTAGTCAAGGCAATCCTCCTTCTCCTTTCGGAGAAGGATTAAAGGATGAGGTTTAAAATAAACACTTAACTAAACGAAATATAAAAGGCCATGTAAATAATCATTTACATGGCTCATTTTAAAAATAAAGGATTTGTTTCTGAAGTTCATAATTCAGGAAATGATAATTACTTATAAGCTGTATGGCAAATCTTAAAGAAGTAAAAAGCAGAATTAATTCAGTAGTTTCTACTCAACAAATTACCAAAGCCATGAAAATGGTGGCGGCAGCAAAATTGAAAAGAGCGCAGGATAGAATTACCATGATGAGACCTTACTCTCAGAAGCTATCGGCCATTTTGCAAAATGTGAGCGGAGATAGTGAGGGTGATATGGATAATCCATACGCAAAAGAAAGACCGATTAATAAGGTGCTTTTAGTTCTTGTTACTTCAGATAAAGGTTTATGTGGTGCTTTTAATAGCTTTGTAATCCGTAAAGCTAAAAGCTTAATGGATGGTAAATATAAAGCCCAGGCTGAAGCCAACAATGTAGAGTTTTTGCCTATTGGTAAAAAGGGTATGGAGTACGTAAAAAGATCTAAACTACCTTTTAATGCCGCTTTTGTAGATTTATTTAGCAATTTAAATTTTGAAGACAGCAGTAAGGCCGCCACTTACGTGATGGAGCAATTTGCCGAAGGTAAATACGATCATGTGGAAATTCTTTACAATGAATTCATTAATGCAGCCACTCAGGTTGTAAATAATGAGCAATTCTTACCTATTGAAAAAGCAGAAGTAAACGAGCAAACTACCAATACATCGGGTAACGATTATATTTATGAGCCTTCTCAAAGTTATATTAAGGAAGAACTTATACCCACTTCATTGAAAACGCAATTTTTCAAGGCATTGCTTGATTCAAATGCCTCTGAACAGGGCGCTCGTATGACAGCGATGGATAAAGCCACTGAAAATGCCGGTGACTTATTGAAAGAACTAAGGTTAACTTATAACAGAACCAGACAAGCAGCTATTACTACAGAAATTCTTGAAATCACTGCCGGTGCTGAAGCTTTGGCTGCTGAATAACAGATACTTTTAACTTGTTTTAAAAGCCTTATCTATGGAAATAGATAAGGCTTTTTTATTTTACATTTTTAAATGGTTTCCAGCTATTTGCTATTACTCATTATTTTATTCTAGGAATTGAATAGGTAAGTGTGTATTTTAAAGGTTAAAAAATAAATAATATATTGTTTTTAATATTCAGGGCTAGAGACAACTTGTAGGTCACTAGCCAATGTTAGCATCAAGATAAAATACTTCATATGAGATTGATTCTACTACTTTTTACACTTTGGAGTTGTTCACCAACGATCGCACAAACAAAACTTACAATTAAGGATGTTGATTTTAAGGGAATTTTTGGTTCTTCTAAACTTGATTCCACGACAGTTTATTGCCTGCTTGGAATGGGTTATTTTCAAGCTCCAACATCGAAGAATATTGACGAAGTTATATCGACATGGATATCCGAACATCCAAACGCAATAGTCAAACCAATATATACTTCAGGGCCAACCTTTACGGATGAACCTGAATCCAAAATAACTTATTGTTGGGTAGTTGACGGAACTTATAACCTTAACCTTTGGCTGGTTCAACTAGGCTGTACGCATGGGATGAACGTGCAGTATCCAACTGAAGAAATAAAGAAACAACTCGGAATTGATCAAACCACACTTGAGGACAACAATGAAGTTATTCATGTTCAGAGTGAAGAATACGATCAATTTATTGAATTGGCCCAACAAGCAACAAATGATGCAAATGAAAATAAAAGAGGTATCTGGAAGGATAAATAAATCATTCGGCTACAATGTGTAAGAGTAATGCGGGCTGAGCAACTAAGATTAAGCTTTCTGCTCCTGAAAATCTTTGCGGAAGTCGACAATTGAATTGCTTCTAAATCCTGCACTTCGCTTATACATAACGTAGAGAATGCCACAAGAAGTAAGCATACATAGAATAAGTCTTTTATTCTCCTTAATTATGCGGAGAATAATTCGTATAATTACCGCAAATTAAAGATTATTTGATGGCTAGATATATTTACGAATATGACAACTGGCCTGAATTCTTGCATTCTATATTATCTTCTATTATGCATGCTTTAGCTAATAATCATGCGACCATTATATGACCAGAATATAGCATTTTTTCTAATTTAATGCTTCCAGTCTACCTCTTTCATTCCTTGCACAGCACGCATTATATCTCTTTGGCTAATCTGGCCGACTAGTTTGCCCTCTTTTATCACCGGAAATCTTCTGAATCTTAGGCGCAAGAACATATTGGCTGCTTCAAAAATATTGGTTTCCGGTGGAATGGAGATCACATTAGTGGCCATATGGTCTTTCACAGTACCCGGCATTTTAGGGGAGTTATTGTATTTTCCTCTCACCACT
>JBBSPJ010000452.1:0-3216 GCA_038258905.1 Cytophagales bacterium | reverse complement strand
TAGCTAATCTGGAGGCAGAAGCTTTGATTAAATATGAAACAGTGAAAAAAGATGAAGCGCTAGCCTCTCAAGCAGCTTTAATCGAGCAAAAAAGTAAAACGCAGACACTCATCATTGTTTTTACCTCACTCTTGTTCGTGTTTTTACTATTCTTACTTTATTTTTTTTATAGGAATAAAAAAGCAACTAAAATTATTCGTGCCAAAAATACTGAAAACGAACTGCTGCTCAAAGAAATTCACCATCGTGTTAAAAATAATCTGGAACTGGTAAAGAGCTTAATTTCATTACAATCAGCCCAATTAGAAGATTCCGCCACTAAAGATGCCATGATTGCAAGCCAAAACCGGGTACAATCCATGGGGATTATTCATCAAAAACTATATCAGGGCACAAACCTGGGAAGTATAGAAATGAAGGATTACTTTGTAAACCTGAGCGAAGGCATTATTGATACTTTTAATGCAGAGGAACAAGTGAAGATAGAATGTGCAATGGATAATTTAGACTTAGATGTAGATACGGCCGTTCCCATTGGGCTTATTGTAAATGAGCTTCTGACTAATGCACTTAAGTATGCTTTTCCTGATAATGAAAAGGGTACTATACATATCAGTTTAGAAAAAACTGCTGATAATAATTTAAAATTGAAAGTTAACGATAACGGAGTAGGTAAAGTACTAGGCATAGCTCCAAAAGGAACTGGTTTTGGCTCACAGTTGGTGCAATTATTAACACAACAGCTTAACGGAAAAATGAAAGAACATATTAATGCAGGCACTCATATTGAATTTAATTTTTTAATAAAAGAAAGTGCGTAAATGAGCTCATCTTTTCAATCTCTATTCTATTTTAAAAGCATTTAGCAGAGATTGTGCTTAGGCTAGGGGGTTCCAGATAATTAACGTCCCATTTCCTGCGTTATGGCTTATTAATTTCTGGAATGACGGCACCTTGTTTTTGGCGTTAGTAATTGGGAAGGTAAAATAAAAAACAGTAACGAAGAAAAACCAAAAAAACTACAGCATAGCTCGTCATTCCCAGCCAGCCAAAGGCTGGCAAAACCGGCTGGCAGGCAAAAAATTTTGGAGAGCAACGGAAAAATTTATTTGGCCTGTACCGACAGATCGGTAAACCCCCTTGCTTTAAGCACGCTGCCAGCTCGGAGCCATTCAGAAAGTAATATCCAAATAAAACCAGTTCAATTTTCAAAAGCCCGCCGAAGCTTATAGCAAACATATCCTTGCATTAAGGCCTGCCAAGCTTAATACCGGAAAGTATAAATTAAATAACTATTTTAGGCGTTTAGATTAATGCATTTCGAATAAATAGTTATTATGAAAATCGATAAAATCAAAAATTACAACCAAAATCTATTGGCCGTTTTAGGCACAGTATTGCTTCTCATCGCTATTATGGGGCTTTTTCTCATGGCTATATTTTTCATTTCAGAGTTAAACAGAAATAACTACAGGAATACAGAGGAAGGAATCTTATCAGATGAAAAAATAGAAGAGCTTCAACAAGAAAATAAAAGGAAGCAATTAATTTCTTACGAATCGCCCAGGTTGGTAGACACCCTAAATTTAGTTTATATTATTCCGGTTTCTCATAAAACATTGAAAAACGAAGAAGCTATTGAAGCAGAAGCTTTATTGGATTTAAGGTCTTCCGACTCTTATCAAAGAGATAAAAGATACTCCAATCGGTATTATGGTGATTTTAATAACATTCTTGTTTATGATTACAAAAATCAGGAAGTTGTTAAACTTTTTGATAGAAGAATTAATTTTGCTAAGATACAAACGGAGTATTTTGAAGATGATATTTTAGTTTTATTCAAAGCATCCACAAAAGACACCTACAAAGATGGAGTAATCAATCAGATGGATTACAAAACACTTTTTATTTACTCTCTTAAGAGCCAAAAACTAAGAGAAGTCCAATGGGAAAATGCAGATGTTTCGGAGTTTAACTTTGTGGAAAACAGCAAAGATTTAATCATCAACTTTGGGATAGATCATAATAGGGACGGGAAATTTGACTCTTATATCGAACCGTCTTTGATAAAGAAATATGATTATGCTAACGATAAATTAGCAGACATTGTGAGTGATCAGATGAGCAAAGAACTCCAAATGAATTTGGAGGGGACTAAAAAGGAATAATTCAAATTTTGTAAGGAGCCAGAGGCAAACTAAGTGCTTAGGCTAGGGGGTTCCAGATAATTACCGATCCATTTCCTGAGTCATGGCTCATTAATTTCTGGAATGACGGTGCTTTGTTGTTGGCGGAGGTAATTATTTTCTGTAGAGATATAAATTTCTTGCTCACTACTACAAAAACCTCAAAATAGCTCGTCATTCCAAAAAATTTTGGAGAGCAACGGAAAAATTTATTTGGAACCCCCCAGCCAAAAGCACGCTGCCAGCCAAGAGCCATTTGAAAAGTAAAATATTAATCATAACCCTCCGCCTCATCGTACAAATCCTTCATTTCCGGATTAACCGACTTAATGAGCACATCTTTCCAAGCCCTTTTCCACGTTTTCACTTGTTTTTCTCTTAAAATAGCAGATTCTATGTCTTCAAAACACTCAAAATAAACTAAGTCAGTGCAGTTGTATTTTTTGGTAAATTGGGACCCTTCCCCGTTTTTATGTTGCCATGATCTATTTCTGAGGTTATCACAAACACCGGCATAGAGAGTGGTTCTATGTGGGTTCGCCATAAAATAAAAGTATCCTCCTTTTGGTCTCATTATTATAATAATAAGCGAATATACAATTGTAAACAAGCTTATAGCAAACATAGTGCTTAGGCTAGGGGGTTCCAGATAATTAACGACCCATTTCCTACGTCATGGCTCATTAATTTCTGGAATGACGGTGCCTTGTTGGTTGCGTAGGCAATTATTTTCATTAGTGCTATAAACTTCTTTCTCAATTCTACAAAAACCTCAACATATCTCGTCATTCCCAGCCAAGGGCTGGCAGGCAAAAAAGTTTCAAGTGTAACGGAAAAATTTATTTGGCCTGTACCGAAAGATCGGTAAACCCCCCTGCCTTCGCACACAGCCAGCCAAGAGCCATTTGAAAAGGATAATACAATAACAAAACAAAGCCATTACCAATAAACATGACTCAAAAAAGAAATTATTGTTTGATTTCTAAATAATCTAACGTATCCTTATAGCAAATTTATAAGAACAGAACCG
>JBBSPJ010000451.1:0-3234 GCA_038258905.1 Cytophagales bacterium | reverse complement strand
GACTTTAAAAAGTATTGCAAAACGCTTATTTTCTCGTCATTGTCGCATGGCACATACTGATGAATGATTTTCTCATTCACCAACTCATTACCTGAAGTCTGGATATGCTTAGCAGCCGGATCTAAATATTGTTTTATAATGTATTTAATGTCTGTAGGGATAGTAGCTGAGAACAACCATATATTCTTTTTATGCGCCATGGTTTGGAAAATAAATTCCAAATCTTTCTTAAAACCCATGCTCAGCATTTCATCAGCTTCATCCAGTACCAGGGTTTTAGCTTGGCGGATATCCACTGCTTTTCTGCGAATTAAATCAGTTAATCTACCAGGAGTAGCCACCAAAATATGCGTTGGCCTACGTAGATTTTGAATCTGCTGCTCAATTTTTGCACCTCCGTAAACCGATTCAGTGAAAATTTTATCTGTATGCTTAGTAAACTTAAAAAGCTGCTTGGCTAATTGCTGGCATAACTCTCTTGTGGGAGCAATAATTACTGCCTGGATTTTATCGTCTTGCCTGTTGATATGCTGCAAAATGGGCAATCCAAAGGCTGCGGTTTTACCGGTACCGGTTTGTGCCTGGGCTACCAAATCGCCGGGATTATTGAGCAAGTAAGGAATTACAGCTTCTTGTATTTTGGTGGGTACTTTTATATTGAGTTCTTCAAGGCCTTTAATCAGCTTTTCTGAAACGCCTAGTTCTTTAAATGACATGTTGTTAGTATTAAATGATATTTCACTTATACTTAAAAAATATAAGCACCTGTTTTTGTGTTAGTTAAATAAAAATAGCAAAATCCATCCAATAACTCCTATCAAAGAGTTGGACATTTTAAACCGATATTTTACCTTCTTTTTTTATTAAAAGGCTTCTTTTTACCTGAAAAACCACCTGGTTTTCTGTATTTTTTAGCCTTATCATTATATACCGGTCCATCTCCTATTTGGTTGGGCAAGCTATTCGTTTTTATTACCTCCTTTTCGATGAGCTCTTCAATACGGTTGAATTTCTCCATATCTTTCTCATTGATGAAGGTAATGGCTTCACCTGTTGTTGCAGCACGAGCTGTCCTACCAATCCTATGCACATAATCTTCTGCATCTCCAGGCACATCATAGTTTACTACCAGGCTAATATTTTCTACATCAATTCCTCTTGAAAGAATATCAGTTCCAATAAGCACTTGTATTTTCTTTGAACGGAAATCTCTCATAATTTCCTCTCTTTCCGCTTGTTCCAAATCACTACTGAAGGCTTTTTGCGTCATACTTAGGCCCTTGAGCTCTCTTTCCAAAGATTTCACTTTATCCTTAGTGCCGGCAAACACAATAGCTGTTTCAAAACGACCAGAATCCAAAATAAACTTTAGTAAAGGAGTTTTTTGGGTGTCATAGGTTAAAAAAGCCTTTTGAGATATACCAGCTGCAGGCTTGGATATTGACAAACTTATTTCCTCAGGGTTATTTAAGATAGCCGCAGCCAATTTCTTAATTTTAGGGGCCATCGTGGCTGAAAAGAGCAAAGTTTGCCTGGAAGTAGGTAACTGCTTTATGATGCGGTTGATGTCTTCAGAAAAACCCATGTCTAACATTCTATCGGCCTCATCTAAAATGAGATGCTCAATTTTACCAATATTGGTATCATTACTATTCAGCAAAGCAATTAAACGGCCTGGGGTGGCCACTAATATATCTACCCCAGCACGGATAGCTTTCTTTTGTTGTTCCCATGCAGCACCATCTCCACCGCCATAAATGGCAATTGAACTTGCATTAGTGAAATAAGAAAAACCTTCAATTTGCTGATCTATTTGTTGCGCTAACTCCCGTGTAGGTGCAATAATGAGGGTATTTACATCCTTGCTATTACTATTTTTAGAAGCTAATTTATGTAAAATAGGAAGTACAAAAGCAGCTGTTTTTCCCGTACCCGTTTGGGCACAGGCTATTAAGTCTTTTCCTTCTAAAATCTTAGGAATAGCGGCTGATTGAATTGGTGTGGCATTACTGAAGCCCATCATATCGAGGCCTTCTTTAAGGGTGGGGTGAAAATTAAATTGACTAAACTCCAAAATATATAATTAATTTATAATTGATTACTTAAATTTATTGACAAAGATAACAATTACTTAGCAATAAATAATATGAAAATTCAAGTACAAAATCCAAAAAAAAGGAACCGGCTCAGGGTTCCTTTTAATTAATTTGAAAGATGTAATTTTAACAATAAAATACAGTCTGATTAACTAGGTTAAAAGTCCTATCTCCTCCATCTGTGTCAGCTAACATCCACAACTTAGCTGAAAGTGTTACTCTTGTAGATGTTACTGGAATGGAGTTAGAGTCTAAAGTAGAGGCACCTCCATAGATAGTTAAAATACCACAAATTATATCTCCCTCAAAATAATCTACTGATGGAATACAAGACTCATTCTATTTATCAAACATTATGTTATTTTATAGATTATTTACATTATAACAAATTGTATATCAATTATTTATGTACATAATTTTAGGTTTTATTATTCGCTATCTGTCTTAATTTCCAATAACTAACTTACTCCGTGATTTAATTGCATTATTTTGATGAATGATATATAAGTAAACTCCATCTTGTAATGTGGGTAATTCAATGAAAGAACGGACATCAGATAATTCCGTAGTATAAACAAGCCCCCCTGCCAAATTGAATAATTTAAATTGATAAGTTCCTTCAAATAATCTACTGTAAACATATAAAGTCTCCATGCTTTTGGCCGGATTAGGATACACTATAAAATCCTGACTATTAACATAATAAGTTGAAGCTACCTCACTGATAATGGATACGCCATTTTCAAAAAATATTTGCACTCTGTATGAATTATTACCGTCCCTCGCATTTGAATCGAGTATTTTGTAAGTAAATTGATCAGTCTGTTTTATTGTGAAAGTTTCCCATGAATTTTCTGTATTAAGTTTTTGAAATTTGAGCTCTTTTGTACCATTTAAAGCTCCTAACCTAAGCGTTAAAAATACACCGGAATCCTGTACAGCTTCAACAAAAAAGGCATTTAAAAAGCAGCCCGCCCCTTGAAGCTCGTAATCGATAGCAAAGCTTTCTATTATGGGTTGATTATCTATATAAGGAATGATTTTAAAATATGCACTACTAAGATCACCCTTATTAAGCACGAGGCTAGTATTTAGGGTAGTAGAAATAGTCTCCATTTTATTATTATTTATTGTCTGT
>JBBSPJ010000450.1:0-3242 GCA_038258905.1 Cytophagales bacterium | reverse complement strand
GAGAATAATTCGTATAATTACCGCAAATTAAAGATTATTTGATGGCTAGATATATTTACGAATATGACAACTGGCCTGAATTCTTGCATTCTATATTATCTTCTATTATGCATGCTTTAACTAATAATCATGCGACCATTATATGACCAGAATATAGCTTTTTTTCTGATTTAATGCTTCCAGTCTACCTCTTTCATTCCTTGCACAGCTCGCATTATATCTCTTTGACTAATTTGACCAACCAATTTCCCTTCTTTAATAACCGGAAATCTTCTAAATCTTAAGCGCAGGAACATGTTGGCTGCTTCAAAAATATTGGTTTCCGGTGGAATGGAGATCACATTAGTGGCCATATGGTCTTTCACAGTACCCGGCATTTTAGGGGAGTTATTGTATTTTCCTCTCACCACTTCCTTCAGGCAATCACCCTCAGAAACTACACCTATTAATTCATGATTTTCGTTGACTACAGGTCCCCCGGAAATTTTATTCTTCAATAAGATTTCCATTACCTCATTAATAGATTGAAGCTCATTAAAGGTGATTAATTTAGTAGCCATATAATCTGCTACTGTAATCAGTTGAGGTTCTTCTTTCTTATTACTTTTAAGGGTAAACGACCCTTGATAACTCTTTACCATGACTGAAAAAATTAAAGTTTTACTTAAGATAGTAATTATAAATATCTCCTGCAATGAATATGCTTAATTTCAATCTTTTATAGGTAGTTCGTTGGTGGTTTTCGGAAGCTTTAAGTGTTTTTTATCCCTCGTTGGATGAATTAGTGCTTTTAGATTGGTTTTTGTAGTTTTCAAATTCACTTAGTATTCTGAGGGCAATATCATATTCTGTAGAACGGCTTATAAAGGATTCATCAATATATATAAAGTTCATAAATTTGGTTAGCTCATCTTCTTTTAAACCTGTGAGGTCGGCAACTAAATCCCTGTTATATTTTCTGTCATTGCTAATGTTTTTACCTTCAGCCGCTATCGTTTCATAATATTTTACCTTGGCTTTGTGGTGTTTACTTAACTTTTTTTGGATAAATGAAATCGGCTTAGTAATAGCATATCCTAAACTATTATTAGCTTTTGAGTCATAATTTTTAGGAATTACCCCCATAGGCTTTCCGGGAGTTACCCCCATAGGTAGAAAATTACCATTACTTTGCATAGGCATATCAACTAACCTTTGTCTAAATTCAGATGCCGTAACAGGTAAATTAGTCACTTCTACCTCTTCTAATTGAATTTTCGCAGGGTTAAGCCATACTTTAACCTCTTTAAATTCATTGATAATCAACTGCCTCGTATTGAAATTTACGTTACTAATGATGATGGTATCGCCCTGATCTCCTTTTAAGTCAAAGAACCCTTTATCTGAGGATGTGGTCATTGTATTTTGTGAGGCATTTACAAGGTGAGCACCTTCAATAGCAGTACTATCCTCTGTAGAAAGTAAATAACCTCTTACTGATTGTGCTTTGCTCCAGCTTAAGGAAATGAATCCTAAAAAGAATATGAGTATTAATCTATGCATTCAGGGTTATAACGCTTTTTAAATCTATAATATTATTTGATTTCCAACCTCCATTTGATTCCACAAATTTAGTGGTTTAATTACTCTTCATCAAGTTTACCTCCCTTAAGAAACTCTTGGTATGCTTTATATTCATTAAGTATTTTAATGGCGATTTCATATTCAGATGAGATATTAATGAAATCAACGGATAAGTTCATAAAATCCATGAAATCTGAAAGGGCCTCATCTTCCAGTGATGTCATTGGGTCACTAACTCTCTATTATATTTCCTGGAATTAGTAATGGTAGTACCCATTTCTGCTTTAGCTTCGTAGTAATCTCTTTCCGCTTTATGCCTCTTACTAAATTTTTTTGTGAAGAAAGATATTGGTAATCCTATTCCTCCATTATAAATTAATTTAGTCTCTCTTTCATACATCTTTGGTACAGGTCCCTTTGGTTTACCTGGTGTTACACCAAAAGGCAAGGAGTCGTTTGGATTAATAATGGGCATATCGATCATTTTATCTTTAAAATCATCCGCATTTTTCGGGAAATTACTTACTATAACTTCATTTAACTCCATGTTAATAGGTTCCATCATTAGTTGCAATTCCAAATAATCTCTGATGACAAATTTCCTGCTTTTAAAATTAATATTGCTAATATATAAGGTGTCTCCAGGGGTAGCATCAATAGTAAACGCACCTTTTTGATCCGTTGTGGTCATTTTATGTTGGCTGATGTTGATTACATGTGCATTTTCTATACGACTACTATCAAGGGATGATAATAGAGTGCCTTTTATGGATTGCCCTTGAAGGATATCGGCAGTAAATACACATACAATTAATACAACTAATTTCCGCATGCTTTAATTAAACAAGTGTTGTCTATTCTTCGGACCTGTCTAATAACGTGGTATTTATATGTTTACTTGTACGGGCACCTAAGTTTTTCAGTCTTTCAGATTTTCTTACCAAATTATCTTTACCTGAAACCAGCTTTTTCATCGCCTCATCATAGCTTTTTTGTGTGCCTTCCAGGTTGCTGCCTACTTTCAATAAATCTTCTGAAAAATTCACGAATTTATCATAGAGTTTACCTGCCTGAACAGCTATTTCAATGGCGTTTTTATTTTGGGAATCTTGTTTCCATATATAGGAGATGGTTCTTAAAGTGGCCATTAAGGTGCTGGTGGATACTAGAACAATATTCTTGTTGAGTGCCTTTTCGTATAAATTTTCATCTTCTTTTAAAGCCAGCATTAAGGCAGGCTCATTAGCAATAAACATTAAAATAAAATCAGGCTGATTAATTTCATACAAGTTCTGATAGTTTTTATCACCGAGTAATTTTATGTGGGAATTAATACTGTCCATATGACTTTTAAGAAATTTTGCCTGATTTAAGTCATCATCAGCTCCAAAATAATTGCTGTAAGCAGTGAGGGAAACCTTGGAATCAACTATGAGATATTTATCATCCGGCATTTTAATAATATAATCCAGCCTTTGGTTGGCGCCATTTTCTCCTTTATAATTCTTTTCTTTTTCGTAATGTGTGCCTTTTTGTAAGCCCACTTTATCTAAAATAGCCTCTAATTGCATTTCGCCCCAGTTGCCCTGTGCTTTAGAATCACCTTTTAGGGCTTTGGTAAGGTTCTCAGCTTCCTTGGTAATCTGCAGGTTCAATTCTTTTAGAGAAGTAATTTGTTC
>JBBSPJ010000449.1:0-3245 GCA_038258905.1 Cytophagales bacterium | reverse complement strand
TTTACCTGAGGAAAATTATACAGTAACATTTCAGAGCAGGCTTGGTAACGATCCATGGATTAAGCCCTATACAGATGAAGTCTTAAAAGATTTGGCTAAAAGTGGAAAAAAATCTGTATTAGCATTTTCTCCTGCATTTGTCTCCGATTGTTTGGAGACTACAGTAGAGGTAGGTGAAGAATTTAAAGAAGAATTTATGGAAGCAGGAGGCGAAACATGGGATCTTGTGGAAAGTTTGAATGATAACGAAGAATGGATAGACGGTCTAAAATCAATCGTGTTAAAAAATTCCTGATGTATTAAAATTTGATAAAATATTTGATTAAATTAAAAGACTTTTTGTAACTATGCGTCTATTATTTATTCAAATATTCACTTTATTAATTTTGACTTCCTTTGGCTTAAAAGCTAAAGAGAGTATTGAAAATAATGACTCTATAAAAAAGGTACTAGAGGCCCAGATAGACACCTCAAAGTTTGATAATGAATATAAAGTTTTAAGTTTTTTACAACTTACAAGCAGGCTTAACCTAAATAATCCTGCTGAAGCGCTGTTTTACACAAGAGCACTAGAAAATAAGCAATTGATAAATAATAACACCACAGGAAAAGCCTATATACATTCCTATAAAGCAAATTATTATTGGTCACAGGGTATTTACGATGCAGCCCTTCAGGATTTTTTTACCGCTCTTTCATTATTTGAAGAAAGTGGTAATAAGCTTGAAATGGCTAAGCAGCTAAACAATATAGGTGAAACCTATAAAAAAAGAAATGATTACGGAAAATCCGCCTCTTTTTTAAAACAAGCTTTAACTACAGCAACAGCGGCAGAAGGGCTAAAGCCAGAATTAATATTAGTAAATCTCGGCCAGCTTTACATGTTACAATCCAAGTACGATAGTGCTTTATATTATCTTGATGATATATTAGATAATAAAGAACTGAAAAACACATCTGCTTTAGGTTTTGCTCATTTATACAGGGGAATCATTTTTAGAGAAACAGGCATTTATGATTCTGCTTCCTATCATTTTCATAAAAGTTTAGCTATTTGGGAAAAAACGGCATTTAAAAGGAGCATAGTAGAAACCCAGACAGAAATGGCTAGACTTGCCATCATGGAAAATAATTTAAAGTTTGCAAATCAGATTTTACATAAAGCTGAGGATGAAGCCCTCAAAATTAATGCGCTCGATTTGTTAATGAGAATTTATAGATACCAGATAGATTTATCAAAGACATTTAAGGGGAAGGATTCTATTATATATTTTTATGATAAATACATCTCGATAAAAGATTCTCTTTTTAATGAAAAAACCAGATCAGAGATAAATAAGCTCTCCATTCAATATGAGCTCTCAAAGAAGGAAAAGGATTATTATAAACTAGCATTAGAGCAAAACATACTAACCAATGAAGTAAAGACACAAAACCGCTTTCTTGTATTTTTAAGTTTGGTTATTGTTTTCGCCATCATTTTTATATTGGTGCTTTGGAAGCAAAGAAATAATTTGATTAAAGCGCAGCAACAATTACGTTTACAAAAAGAAAATATTGAAAAACAGCAACAGGAGATTTCAAAAAAATCATTGGAGCTGGCAAATTTGAATAAAGAGCTATATGCATTGAACCAGACCTTAGAGGACAAAATTATTGAAAGGGGTGACCAATTAAATTTAAGAAATAAACAAATTGCTCAATACACTTATTTCAATTCCCATAAATTAAGAGCACCGGTTGCAAGCGTCCTGGGATTAATTAACGTATTAGAATTATCTAAAAATGGTACCTTTGACCATCAGATTTTGGAGTATTTGAAAATAAGTGCTAACGAATTAGATCTAATTATTCATAATCTTAAAAACATACTGGAAGCTGAAATTGATGATTTCACCAATGAAAGTTAATCTATATTTTGAGGTACAGGTAAAAGAATCTTAAAATTAGTACCTTTTCTTACCTTGGATGTAAAACTGATTTTGCCGGCCAGCATATTCAACGTATCAACTACTATATAAAGACCCAAACCACTTCCTTCTATACCCTGATGTGCTCTAAAGAACATATTAAATATTTTCTCGTGATGTTCCTCAGGTATGCCTTGTCCATTATCTTCTACATTAATCTGATACTGATTGTCAATTTTTTGAGCTGATACTTTTATGTAGAGTTCTTCCTCCTGGTAGTAGTTATGGTATTTAACTGCATTTGTTATTAAGTTACTTAATATGATATGAAGCCTTTTTGGGTCGGTAATCACCTTAAAATCAGAATCATAATGTCTTATCAGTCTAATTTTATCAGCCTTCTCGTAATACTTTATATCGTCTACTATGCTATCCAACAAAACATCTAAGCCAATTTCTTTAAACTCAATAGGTTTTTTAGAGTTAGTAGAAAAATCCATAATACTTCTAATGAATTCCTCCAGTTTATTGATACTGGTATTCATCAATTTAAAATAGTTGCTTCTATTGTCCTCGCTAGTATCAATTTGAGCTACCTGAATAAGTCCCCTTAGAGATTTTAAAGGTGCTACCAGATCATGAGAAGATCGGTAAACAAAATTATCCAACTCATCATTTAAGGTTTTCAACTCATCATTAGCAAATTTTAACTGTTCTTGCTGAGCAACCAATTCATTAGTTCTTTCCTGAACCATATGCTCAAGCTTTTTATTAGTTTTGGAAAGCTTCTGAGTTCTATATCTAATAATTAAGACAACAAAACCACTTAAAAGAAAAGCAATTATTAAGTAGTTCCACTCATTTAAATACCATGGTGTTGGAAGTGTAATAGTTAATTGGAAAGGTTCTATATCCAGGTCTTCGAGATAATTATGTCTTGCTTTTACTTTAAAGGTAAATGTACCTCCGGGTAAATTTGTATATTCTTTTCTTATTTCGGTATTCCAACTTGACCAATCCTCATCAAAGCCTTCAAGGTAATAGGAATACTCTAAATACTCTGTAATAAAACTTGGTGTAGCATACTGGAAACTAATACTTTTAACAGGATCACCATCAATCTTAATTTTCTGTTTAGATTCTTTTACATATACTGTACTATCTCCAACTTTAATCCTATTTATAATTGTTTTTGGGTCAATGCTGTCCTAAATAATTTAAAAAAGAGATAAAAACCTAATTCTACAGCTATTTAGTCCAGCTTTATGGATATTCGGGAAATAGAACCCCCTGTGTGCTTTGATTTTGCACTTTAGGCGGATCTTCAAAAGGTTT
>JBBSPJ010000448.1:0-3250 GCA_038258905.1 Cytophagales bacterium | reverse complement strand
TTTTCTTCAAATGGCTTTATGAGGTTGGTAAATAACGGGTTCTACAATAAAAACACTCACTTTAATTATATTCCCACTTATACAGGTCCGGGTCATACTTCTGTTTATACAGGCTCCACTCCAGCCACTCATGGTATTATAGCCAATAATTGGTATGATAAAGAATTGAAGCAAAGTGTATATTGTGCAGAGGATACTTCTGTTAGCACTATTGGATCAGAGTCACTGCAAGGTTTAATGTCACCCCACCGAATGTTAAGCAGTACCATTACTGATGAATTAAATCTACTCACTAATTTTCGTTCCAAGGTGGTTGGAGTGGCATTAAAGGATAGAGGCTCCATTCTACCGGCAGGCCATAATCCTGATGGGGCTTTTTGGTATGATAGCAGTACAGGAGACTTTATCAGCAGTACTTATTATAATTATGAAACCTTACCTCAATGGGTACAAGACTTTAATGCAAAGAAATTAAGCGACCAATATTTAGACAGTACCTGGACGCTTTCTTTAGCTCCTGAAGAATATTTACAATCAACAGAAGATGATAAGCCTTATGAAACTGTATTTCGGGGCAAAGAAAAGCCGGTATTTCCCTATAACCTGAAAGAATTACGACATAAAAATGGAAATTATGCCTTATTGCCCAACACCTTTTTTGGGAACACCTTCACTACAGATATGGCTATTGCAGCGATAGCCGGTGAAGAAATGGGGAAGGATGATATCACAGATTTTCTTGCACTTAGTTATTCATCTACCGATTATATTGGTCATGGATTTGGCCCACGATCGGTGGAAGTGCAGGACATGTACATTAAAATGGATAATGATATTGAGCGACTTTTGAATTACTTAGATGAAGAAGTGGGAGTTGGTGAGTACCTCATTTTTGTAACCTCTGATCACGGTTGCGCGGAAGTGCCAGCTTATATGACCTCTAAAAAAATGCCTGCAGGTTATTACAGTGGTAAAAGATACCAGGCAGAAATACAATCAGCTCTGGAAGAAAAGTTTGGATCAGGCGATTATATAGAAGATTTTTCTAACGAGCAATTCTTCTTCAACCATGAATTAATCGATAAAAAGAAAATTGACTTGAATGAAATGAGTGATTTTGTAATTAAGCAATCTTTAAAATTAGAGGGTGTTGCCAAAGCCTATTCTTCTACCACAATGAGACAAAATGAATTTTCCGAGGGGATAGCTTCATCCCTGCAAATGGGCTATAACTTTAAAAGATCGGGTGATATACTACTAGTATTAGAACCCAACTGGTTTCATCAGACAAGAATAGCTACTACCCATGGGTCCGGTTATAATTACGATACCCACGCACCACTTATTTGGTTTGGTGCAGGTATTGAAGAAGGCGAATCCTACAAAAAACAAAGTATAGATGATATAGCAGTTACCTTAGCGCATATTTTAGGGGCCAATATACCCAATGGGGCTACAGGAGAGCCAATTCTGGAGGTTTTGAAATAATTCTTTTTTATGAGGGATTTTAAAGTAGTCATCCATTTTGTTTGAGTGAATTTGGCATCAACCTAAGATTACAATTTTTGCTTTAGAAATTAAATGTTTACTTTTAATTTCATGGAGAACGAAAAAATGAAAAAATACTGGAGAAAGAATCTTTCTTATCTTGGTATTTTATTGAGCATCTGGTTTGTAGTATCTTATTTAGCAGGAATTGTGTTTGTAGAACCCTTAAATACTATCAAAATTGGTGGGTTTCCTTTAGGCTTCTGGTTTGCTCAGCAGGGTGCTATCTATGTTTTTGTGATCCTTATTTTTGTCTATGTTAGGCTAATGAATAAGCTCGACAAGGAGTTTGACGTAGACGAAAAAGAAGAGTAATGATGGATGTTCAAACCTGGACCTACCTCATTGTAGGCGTCACTTTCGCAATTTATATTGGTATAGCTTTTTGGACTAGGGCCGGTTCAACCAGTGATTTTTATGTAGCTGGTGGCGGAGTACACCCCTTAGCCAATGGAATGGCAACGGCTGCCGATTGGATGTCAGCTGCTTCATTTATTTCAATGGCCGGACTTATTTCCTTTGCCGGTTATGACGGATCAGTTTATCTTATGGGCTGGACAGGTGGCTATGTATTATTAGCTTTACTTTTAGCGCCTTATCTGAGGAAATTTGGCAAGTTTACGGTACCGGATTTCATTGGAGATAGATATTATTCCAATACAGCCAGAACTGTCGCCGTTATATGCGCCTTATTTGTTTCATTTACTTACGTTGCAGGGCAAATGCGTGGTGTAGGTGTGGTATTTAGTAGATTTCTTGAAGTAGATATTAATACCGGTGTAATTATAGGTATGTGCATTGTGTTTGTTTATGCTGTATTAGGAGGGATGAAAGGTATAACTTATACCCAGGTAGCCCAATATGTAATCCTGATTTTTGCATTTATGGTGCCCGCTATCTTTATCTCCATTCAGCTTACTAATAACCCAATTCCGCAGCTGGGTTTTGGAGACACTATTGCCGGAACTGATACTTATTTATTGGATAAACTTAATGGACTGCACGAAGAGCTAGGTTTTGCTGCCTATACAGATGGAAGTAAAGATTTGATTGACGTGTTTTGTATTACTTTGGCTTTAATGGTGGGAACAGCCGGCTTACCACATGTGATCGTTCGTTTTTTCACTGTGCCTCGGGTGAAGGATGCAAGAATATCTGCCGGCTATGCGCTGGTTTTTATTGCTATATTATTTACAACTGCACCAGCTGTGGCAGCTTTCGCCCGAACTAACCTTATAGAAACAGTAAGTAATAAACCCTATGCGGACCTACCAGAATGGTTTGGTAACTGGGAAAAAACAGGGCTTCTTGTGTTTGAAGATAAGAATAATGATGGTTTAGTGCAATATGTAGCCGATCCTGAGCAAAATGAATTGATCATTGATCGGGATATTATGGTTTTAGCGAATCCTGAAATAGCAAAGCTTCCTAATTGGGTGATTGCTTTAGTGGCAGCTGGTGGATTAGCAGCGGCTTTGTCCACTGCGGCGGGTCTTTTACTAGTGATTTCAACCTCAGTTTCTCATGATTTAGTGAAGAAACAGTGGGCTCCCAACTTATCAGATAAAAATGAACTCTGGATTGCGAGAGGTGCCGCTGTATTGGCGGTTATAGTTGCAGGGTATTTCGGCATTCATCCTCCCGGCTTTGTGGCAGCTGTGGTAGCATTGGCTTTCGGTTTGGCTGCCGCTTCATTTTTCCC
>JBBSPJ010000447.1:0-3250 GCA_038258905.1 Cytophagales bacterium | reverse complement strand
CTATTCATAGCATTGTGAATAGTGCCGTAGCTAACTTTATACTGCTTTCTTATGTCGGCTCTGGTTAGTCGTTCATGTGGGTCTATTACTTGACTACTTTTATTATCTTCTTTTTGTAGCCCTTGAATTAATTTTGCCAGTTCATCAAATCTTTGGTCTATTTGCTGAAAAGGATTACTTGAATTTTCTTGCATGAATCTTTATAAATTTGATTTGCATGCAATAACAGCCGTTTTGTGCTTCGTAGAATTCCGAAAATTCTAATCGGTATTAATAGAGTAAATTTTATAGCTTCAGATTTATAAGCTTATCAAAACCTATTTCTTTTAATTCAATGAGTATTTTTTTATCTGCTTCCTTTTCCTTCATTCCTGATCGAAAGCCCCGTTCATTTATCGATTCTTCATTATTAAATTCACTTTTAAATGCTTTATAAAGTTCTACAGAATTACTATCAAAATCAGATTTGAAAAATTCAAGCTCATTTAAAGACTTAGCTAGCTTTGCTAATTCTACTCCGTCATAGAGTTTAAATTTGTTAATAAACCGCTCTCTCAATTCAATCTCATATTTATCTTTATAGCCATGCTTGTTGATAATCAAATCAATAAAGCTTCTGCGTTTTTTCTTTCTGCCTACTTGTTGTATAATACTTTCTTTACTGGAAGAATCAATATTCTCATTTACTACACTCTCAATCTCATTTTTTAAATCTTGAAATACTTCATATTGATTATTAAGTTTTTTAAAATAAAGATTAGCTTTAATTTTATTTAGGTCGTCTTTTATGGTTGGATAACTGTCAAATTGAGACTTATGTAGCTTAATGAAATTTAATATTTTGCTCTCTAATTCCATCAATAAAACATCATCTTTCTTCTTTAAAGCATTTTGAAAATTAAAAACAAGACCTCCCTTTTCATTATCCACAATGTATTGTAATGTATTTATTCTTTCCCTTTCAGCTTTAGACCTTATGTCGTAGTGGATTTTTAGCCATCTGTCTAAATGCTTTAATTCTTCAAATATTAGCAAGTACCAATTTTCATTATAAAGAATGTACTCAGAATCAGTTTCTTTTAAAAAACTCATGTCAAAATACATTATTCCACACCATTGATTAAATAATTTAATTGTTTCTTCTAGTATCTCTGGTAAAAATGAATATTTATCTTCTTGCTTTTCAAATATTCCATTTTCTTTATTTTCCGCAATTTCGTTTTGAACATTATAACAAAGATCTCGAAATGGTTTAATTGCTGAATACCTCAAAAAAAGAGGTGTTGAACCTTTTTTCGTTGGTAGCCGATTTAAGGGAATGATTGTAGTTAAGTAATGAAGATTAGCTTTAATATCTGCCAAATACTGTAAGCTTGATGAATGCCCAATACATTTTACATTCAACTTTGGGAAAATATCTAAAATATTACTCATCACTGAAATTATTTAATTGAAATATTTTTTTGCTTTCTTCCATTACCCTGCCATTACATTTCTTAACATTGATAATTTAGCTGTCTTTGGAATATTCACATACTTACTAAAACTCTCATAGCTTCTATGCCCTGTAAACTCCATTACAATTTCAGCGGGAATGCCTTTCAAAAGTAGATTGGTAGCAAAGGTTCTACGCCCTGTATGAGTAGTAATTAAATCATGTTTAGGGATTGTTTTATTGACTTTAATATTCCCTCTGTATTCCGTCACCTCAAACGGTTCATTAATTCCGCATTCCTTACACAATTGCTTTACATAAGTATTCATATTCTGATTGCTAATAGGATGTACTTCACCACTAAATAGCTTATGAACTATCTTAACTACCTCCTCAGTCAAAGGAATCTCTACAAAGTCATTAGTCTTTTTTTGTATTAACATAAGGCTATAATTGCCTTCATTATCCTTTTGCAAGTGCTCCAACTTTAACCGGGAATAGTCACTAAATCGTAACCCGGTAAAGCAAGATAATAGCAATAAATCACGTACATTGAGGAGGTATTTTTTTTCTTCCGTTTGATAGTCTCTTAGTTTTTGAATATCTAAGTCACTTAATACCGCTTTAATGGTTCTAGGCTGTTGCTTAATCTTAAATTCTTTAAACTCTAAGTTGGTGTTGTATTTATTCAAATAAGCCCAGTTTAAGAACATCTTAACAGTTCCTAAGTACTTCGCTGTTGTTTGCGTATTCAAGCCCTTACGTGTCGGCTTTCCATGCTCATCTGCTGTTACAATTACCTCCTCATAAAAGTAGCTTTGCAACTGAGCAAATACTTTAGTTGTAATAGTATCAAATGAAAGCGGAATCTTTCTAAATAGCTCAAAACCTAACAAATGAACTTTTAAGCTTTTGAATTTTTTTACAGTAGATTTTGAAAAGTTTGTTTTGTTTTCGAGTAGGTAATAATCAAATACATTCCAAAAATCAGTATTTGGATTAACAGCATTTTGCGTGGGTTCTAATCTGTGCTTAAAATACTCCCTATCAGGAATTACATTTTCATCTTTTGATAAATTGTAAACACTCAAAGCCCTCTCACAAAACTCCTCTACTCCTCTATTGATTGCAACGGAATGCGAATCCGCTGACAGGACTTTCTTTGTTTTGGCAGACCAATGTTTAGGGAAAACAGAAAAACCCGTAGACAGTCTTATTTGAAATTTCCTACCGTCTGTAATTTTTGCGATTATCCGTGTCTTTGATTTTAGCCCGTTGTCTTTGAGCATTAACGATATTGAAGCCATAATTATACTTTAATTACTGCAAGATAGTAAATAGAAGTATAGGGGACTACATTGGGGACTACATTTTTATATTTTGGTGTACTTTGGTAAATCTTGTAAATACAATATGTGTCTATTAATACTCTTAAGAGCTATTTTGATGCTCATTACGATACATGGAAATGTAAGGGTGAGATTCCCTCCAACTCCACCTTCGCCCTCCAAAGCTTTACGCGGCGGAGGGCTTTTTTAATTACCTACGCAGATTATTCGAGGCTAGTCACTTTTATCTAACAGAAAAAGGTGGGTATTTTATTCGCACCAGCTATAAAGACCCGGGGGAAAAGGAACTTTGGGATATTTACAACACCATCAGGGAAGTAGAATCAACTTTCAGATGTCTGAAATCCGACTTGAGCATCCGACCCGTCTTCCACCAAAAAGACGAGCGGATAGAAGCACATATCTACCTGACAATACTGGCCTATCAACTGGTCAATACAATCAGACATATGTTGAAGGAGAAAGG
>JBBSPJ010000446.1:0-3257 GCA_038258905.1 Cytophagales bacterium | reverse complement strand
TCCTCCCCTACTAATTTTACTCTTAGGCGGTGGTATTTTTTTTCTTATCTATTCGCGCTTTTTACCTTTTAGATTTTTTGCCCATGCCTTGCAAATACTACGGGGAAAGTACGATAGTGATAAAAGTGAGGGTGACATAAGTCATTACCAAGCACTTTCCACAGCACTTGCTGCCACGGTAGGGATGGGTAATATTAGCGGGGTAGCGGTGGCCATTACCATGGGAGGGCCTGGAGCCATTTTTTGGATGTGGATAAGTGCAATTATAGGAATGGCTACTAAATTTTTCACCTGCACATTGGCCATAATGTTTCGTGGTGTTGATTCAGAGGGTAAAATACAAGGAGGGCCTATGTATGTGATCCGAGAAGGCTTGCCAAAACAGTTTCACCCATTAGCTGTATTATTTTGTGTTGCCGGATTATTTGGTGCGCTGCCCATCTTTCAGGCTAATCAACTAACAATTGCTATTGGTGAGGGGCTTTTATTTCCCATGGGTATTGCTGATTCATTTGAACTGAGGCTGTCCATAGGAATCTTATTAGTAATATTGGTAGCACTGGTGATGTTTGGTGGAATCAAGAGAATTGGAACCGTTGCCGGTAAATTGGTGCCTGTTATGGTGTTAATATATGTAATAGCTGTTTTGGCTATTATAGTTTTGAACTGGAGCGTTGTACCGGAAAGTCTTGCATTAATATTTAGAGATGCGTTTACTGGTGATGCTGTTTTAGGTGGAGCTGTGGGTGCTGTTATTATAGCCGGAGCTAGAAGGGCAGCTTTCTCCAATGAAGCAGGCATAGGAACTGCACCAATGGCTCATGGTGCCGCCAAAACCAATGAGCCCATTCGTGAAGGTTTGGTAGCAATGCTCGGGCCTGCTATTGATACGCTATTGGTTTGCACAATGACCGCTTTAGCTATTTTAATTACTGGTTTATGGCAAGATCAAACCGAAGGCATCAGCGGTGTAACACTTACTCTCAAAGCTTTTGAAGATAGTCTATATGGTGGCAGAATCATTTTAATGGTAGCACTTTTTATTTTTGCCATCACTTCACTTTTTAGCTATTCTTATTATGGAAGCAAATGCTTTGCTTATTTATTTGGAGTAAAGCACGTTCGATATTACCAATATTTCTACATTGCGAGCATTTTATGGGGTTCTACAACTTCCATTAGTGCAGTGGTAGGCCTAATTGATGGCATGTATGCTTTAATGGCTATTCCCACAATGGTATCTGCAATTATCCTTTCCCCGAAGGTGATGAAGGCTGCAAAGGTTTACTTTAGCAAGCAGGTTTTATAGAGATTTTTATAAATACTGATTCAATCTACTTAAATAATTTGAAATGAAGACAGCAAATTATTGATCAACCTTAGGCGGAAAGTTTGCTAGAATAAACGATATTTATATTTGACAATCACAAGTGAAAAGCATTTTCGGTTGAAATTGCTAAATCCTGCAGTGAACTACAGTTAATGGAACGGATAATATTATCTTCACTACGCCTAAAATAGTTTATAATCGTTTTTTCTTCTGTAGAAAGACCAGCTTTTTGTTCAAAAGGAATCTCTAAGCCATTTGTATCGGGGTACTTAAAAGGCGTTTCTTGCCGAACTAAAATGTTCTTTATTGCCGTAGCTTGACCTCTCCTATTTAATGTATTAGATACGCCCATTATTAATTTCGGGCTTATCTGAAAGCCCACATTGAAAATAAAGCTCTCCTTCTCATTCCAGTCAAGATTTTCACATTCTATATACCAGGCACCGTCTCTAATGGTCATAAAGTTACTTTTGTATTTATGCCCTATTGTTTTGGTATATATGCTAACCACCTCCTGTTCATCTGCTGATACCATAAATGGGGTTTTAATCAGAACTGCACTTTTATCTGTTTTCTGAAAATAACGATAATAACATCCTGAAAAATTTTCTTTAATAACATACAGCGATCCATTTATATTTTTATTGAATGACTCAACACCATTATCTGTAGTTTTTTTCCATTCTTCCCAGTCATCAATATCAACTCCTAAAAAAGCAAGCAACACATGTAATTTTTTTTCCTTGGCATTGCAATTATTCCAATATGCTTGCAGGGTTTTGCCACTAATCCAACTGTATGGCTTTTGCTGATGATGTGACTTCAACATGGCGATAAAATCTTCGGTCGATCGTAAATTATTTTTAAATAGTATACTTTGAAATTCATCTTCTCCGAAAAGTAACATGTCAAGCACTAAATAAGGCTTTGTAATCACTTCGCTAGTTACTATACAGTTAATTTTTTTAGCAATTCGGTTATAAACAGTACGGGTAAAATTGACCCAGCCCAACTCAATTTCCCCCCGATAGATTTGTGATGCTAAGAGAGGCGACTTTTCTACTGCTTTACGTATTCTTATTGGTATCATGTTATAGGTTGAAATTACTTAATTGTTAGCTAAATATTACATTAAAGTACTACTTTTTATCTAAATGTATTAGAAAAATATTGCTTTTGACTAAAATCTGACTTAAATATTCTGATAAAAGTCTGAAATACAATATTTTAACTATTTTTTTAAAAAAGATTTGACCTATTTTATTTATAGTTTGCCCTTCATTACTTGTGCAGAAACAAATTCAAATCTTTTGCTTATGAAGAAACTACTTACTACACTCATTATGTTTACGGCGTTATCGTTGCTTTGTGCTATGGCACATGCACAAAAGACGGTAAGCGGAACAGTAACAGATGAAACTGGGCAACCAATGCCTGGAGTATCTGTTATGGTAAAAAACACTAGCACTGGCATAACTTCTGACCTTGATGGTAATTATAAAGTGAATGTTATGTCTAGTAACAGCGTTTTGATTTACTCTTTTATTGGTTACAAAACAGCAGAAATTCCAGTAAATAATAGATCAATAGTTGATTATCAAATGGAAATTGATATTGCGCAGCTATCGGAGGTAGTGGTTACTGCTTTTGGCATTAAACAGGAAAAGCGCTCCTTAGGTTATGCGGTTCAAGAAATATCCTCCGATGAGATTACCGAAAGTAACCAACCTAACGTTATTAATGCGTTACAAGGCAAGGTGGCCGGAGTTCAAATTAATAATTCTGGTGGCGCCCCTGGTGCTGGAGCAAGCATTGTTATACGAGGAATAACTTCATTAAGTCCAGGAGCCGATAATCAGCCGCTTTTTGTGATTGATGGTATTCCAATTAGTAATTCTACTATTTCTGGCAATCAATTACCTAGTGC
>JBBSPJ010000445.1:0-3259 GCA_038258905.1 Cytophagales bacterium | reverse complement strand
TAAGCAGGCCCTAATTAAATAGACCTCAGAGAAGCATTGAAGGCAACCCAAACAGTATTAACCTTAAGTATTTATAAATTTATATTACTTTACCGCGTATAAAAAAATCTCCAGTGGAGCGACCTTTTGGTAGTTTAATGCATACTGTTCGCTCGATTTTGGTGACATTTTTGTTCCTCAGGAAAGCAAAAATGGTGACAAAATCTTATTAAAAATAAATAGTACCATCTTTATAAATTTTGAGAACTCTTTTAAATAGCATTTTTAAACCTTTATGTAAGCAGAGGTAATTTAAAATAAGTACTTTGAATCAAACATTATTATTTAATCTAATATAAACCTCACAATAATTTTCTTAGTAGAAGCCACATTATCATCGCCTTTTTTGGCAGCTTGCCATTTAGGTCCCTCCCGAATTAAACGGATAGCTTCTTCATCACATCCATTTCCTATACTTTTAAGCACTTCAATATTTTCTATTTGGCCCGATGCAGAAATGCTTAGTTTTAGTCTTACCCTTCCTTCTATGCCTTTTTCTTTAGCCTCCTCAGGATATATTAAGTTCTCTTTTAAATAATCTCTATAAGCAGAAAACCCTATTTCAGGTCTGCTAGCTATATAAGTATTATCAACTTCCTTTTCAGCCCCATAACCAATCACCACTACTTCACTTAATTGAGCAACATCGGCTTTCATAAAAATTTCAATATTATCTACATCACTAACTAAAACTTCTTGTTTTTGCATTCCTATAAAAGCAGCTACCAGCACATCACCTTTCTCTGCCACAATCTCAAAATTACCCTCTAAATCAGTATCAATGCCAATTGCAGTGCCTTTGATCATTACATTCACCCCAGGTAGTGGTTCTCCAGATTCTGCCTCCAATACTACACCGGTAATCATTGATTGTATACTTTTACTGGTCCAGCTTAGTTTTGCACTATCATTTAACCCAGTTTCCTCAGCTGGTACAACCGATGCTGCACCTGTTACAGTCTTAGTTTGAGATTTCATTTTCTTAATTTGGACTCCTGCTGTCTTTCCCTGTAATGCAATATTAATATTGTCTGTTATATCAATTTCCTCCATATCAACTATTTCGGCTATAGCTAAATCAACATCAGGGCTAATTGGCTCCTTTGGAAGTGGAGGCTCCAGTTCTCTATTTTCTTCTGCCACCTTTTCAGGCACTTCTTTATTATCGACTTCTAATTTTTGTACGACCTCCTTGAGCTGATTTTCAATTTTCTCTTCTTCCGAAACAGGTTTACTAGCTATTGGGGGAGTGATTGATTTCTCTTCTGTATTAATTTCTAGTGCATCATCCTTTTCAATCGCTATCGGTGCAAAAGCTTCTTCCTGCTGAAAAAAATTGATGATGAAAACTGATGATATGATCAATAATAAAAAGACAGCCGCATAAGGCAAAGCCTTCCTCCACAAAGGAATAATTACCCTTTCCTTTTCAGCATCAGTTCTCTTTCCCAGCCTATCATTCAAAGTACTAATATCCTCAAAAGCGGCAGGATTTTCCAGGTAACCTTCCAAAGCCTCCGCCTCAAAAGGATGATCCAATAAGTATTTTTCCACCTGATATTGCTCGGCAGCACTTAACTCACCCTGGACATAAGCCTGCATTTTCGCTAAACTTAATTCTTTTATAGGATCGATATGGTTTTTACCCTTAGCCACTTTGTTCCATGCATTGTTTTAAATTCCTTTTGGCATTTTGTATATAGCTCTTCACTTTCTTTAAATCATAAGAGGTACTCTCCGTAATTTCTAAATAACTTTTCTTATCCAGATAAAACATTTCCACACATTGCTTTTGTTCTACCTTTAACTGCGCGATACAATAAGTTAACCTTTCAAGATTCTCTTCTTGTAAAACGTACTCCTCTTCATGATGCATTTCTAGTCCATTTTCCATAATTGCAAGGTCAGAATGATCATAATTGTCTGTTTTTTGGCGTTTTTGCTTTCTCAGCTCCATTAAACAATGGTTTTTAGAGAGCACATAAAGCCAACTTTTAAAATTTTCTACTTCGTGCTTTGGAAGCTTAAGGACTAATTCTTCAAAAATAGCCATTACTGCATCTTGCGCTAAATCTGTATCTTTCAAATACTTCAAACTCACCCCATAAACTAAGTGCATATATGGCTGGTATAGTTTCCCTAACAAGCCAATATCCTGCGACTGACGGAATTTCTCAATCAGTATTTTTTCTTCCTCTATGTTATTTTTATTCTGCAATATTGGCCAATATAGAATTTGCTAAGTTAAGTTTTTTAAAATTTAATAAAATAGAGGCGAATTAAATTTACAATTTCTTCTCAAATGATTTTATGCAAAAGTATCTTGCCAAGACTCCAAGAACATGAAGAAAAAATAATCATTATGATCTTGGTGCCCTTGTGGGAAAAGAGGTAGGTCAACCATTAGCTGAAAAAATATATGAAATAATTTTATGGAATATGTGGAGTGCCCGCATCCTACCCTTAAAATGTTTCACATAAAATTATTTATCATGAAAAAGTTAAAAGAGATAGCAAGGATAATCTGCCTAATCTTGATCAGTTCTGCAATGGTAGCAGCACAATCAATCAATATAAGCGGAAAAGTAACCGATGCCAATACAAGAGAGGATTTACCTGGAGTGAATGTATTACTAAAAGGAAGCTCAATAGGTGTAATTACCGATTTAAATGGAGCGTACAGCATCAACGCACCCTCTCTCCATGGTATTTTAGTATTTAGTTTCATTGGAATGACAACTAAGGAAGTTTCCATTAAAGGTCAGAGTATAATTAATGTGCAATTGGAAACAGATGTTACGCAATTATCGGAAGTGGTAGTAACAGGAAGTATGGCAAAAAGATTACTTTCTCGGAATAGAGGAATGAAAGTGAGCTATGAAGATGTTAGTTATATGCCTTACCCATCAGAATCACCTTATCATCAACCTAATACTGAAGAATATGAAGGACTTGATGAAAATACTTTTCAGGAAGCTAAACAAAATCCGCTTTCTACTTTTTCCATAGATGTAGATGCTGCTTCTTATGCCAATATGAGAAGGTTTATCAATAATGGTCAGAACCCTCCGAAAGATGCGGTACGAATAGAGGAAATGATTAATTATTTCAATTATGATTATGAGCAACCCAGCGGAAAAGATCCCTTTTCAATTACTACGGAGGTGTCTCAAGCACCATGGAATGAGAAACATCAATTGGTGCATATCGGCTTACAAGG
>JBBSPJ010000444.1:0-3261 GCA_038258905.1 Cytophagales bacterium | reverse complement strand
GTTAAGCCTTGACAGCTATAACAACGGAATTGAAATTTCACAAATTTTCTGGGGACTCTGGCTGTTCCCATTTGGATATTTAGTGTATAAATCAGGATTTCTTCCAAAGCTTCTAGGAATACTGATAATGCTTGGCTGTTTTGGGTATTTGATAACATTTTTTGGAGGCTTCTTATTTCCAAATTACCTACAAACAACTTTTTCCGACATAGTTGGTATACCTGCCTCTATTGGAGAAATAGGAATTTGCTTGTGGCTTATAATAATGGGGACGAATAAATTAAAAAGGACGAAATTAGTAAATAATTAAGAAGACCTTCCACCATAAACCTCTATTCTACAAATCATTATATGTTGAGGTGTCAATTTTTATCAGGTGCCTTCCTTGTTTGGCATACTATTCAATATGCTTTAAAGACGTATTACTGAATAACTGTCCTTGGTCTTTAAGTATTACTAAAGTTATTTTGTATCGTTTTTCGATGAAATAGTAGCGTTTATTAGAGAAAGCAATTATGTTTACCACCTTTTAAAGCTGAGTTACCTATTATCACACAGAACTAAACATCCTGCATTGAAAGCGAAACAAACCTACTTATATAAAGTCTAATAATTGATTTCACAAACTATTTTCATTTCTTCATTAGGTTTCTGAAAATGAGAAAACATTTTCCAAAACGCTACTATTCTTTCTTCCAAAGTGTTTATATACCGATTGTGTGTTATTTTCTTTCTCATATACCACCATGCTCTTTCAATAGGGTTCAAGTCAGGAGAGTAAGGTGGTAAATAAACTAATTCTAATGTTGGATTTCTGAGTAACCATTTCTTCAACAACTTTGCATGATGGAATCTTACATTATCAACCACCATTATAATTTTTGAATGCCCTCGGTAGATAAATAGAATCTTTTTTAGGTGCTTTTTGAAGCTTTTGTAATTGCCTCTATCATGAAATGTTACCGTAATCTGACCACTATCATAGTTATAACTACCCATCGCTGTTTTTCGCTCACGACCTCGTTGCTTAGCCATAATTTTCGGCTGTCTGCCAATTTGCCCCCATTTATAGCCTACAGTAGCTGTATTGGACAAGGAAAACTCATCCTCAAACAATAAAACCGTGTCAACTGGATTTTCTAGAAGTTTTTTTTAGACTCTCTTTAAATTCTTGCTGGGCTTGGTGATCTGTTTCAGGATAAAATCCTTTTGCTTTTTGGTAGCTGAAACCAAGCTGTTTTACAATATTATATATTTGGGCTTTCTTAAATTCAATCCCAAAATTAGATTTAATCCAATCTATTAACATTGGTCCTGTCCAAGTCTCTGAATTATATCCATGATCCACTGGTGATTCTGTAAGAAGAAGATTGGATAAATTTTTAGTCTGATCCATAGATAAAGATGATTTTCTTCCTCTACCAGCCTTATCTTTTAAGCCATCAAGACCTTCAAGTTCAAAACGATGAACCCAATTAGTAATTTGCTTGAAACTTGTTTGATAAAGTTCTTCTAATTTTCTGCTTGGCTGTCCTAAGGATACTTGATAAACAGCATACAACCTTATTCCAATGGAGTAGCGGTCATCTTTCTTAATAAGGGCTTTTATCTCCTCTGGAGTGTAGCCTTTGATTTTCAATACTGGTCTTCCCATAATAGCTTTTTTTTATGCAGGAAGATAATCAATATATGTGTAATTTAATAATAGACTTTATATAATTGGCCATGCTGCAAGGTTAGTCAGCTGCATTTTAATATGGTAAATAAACACTTGAATCACTTATGTTTTTATGATACTCTACTACTCCTTTTTTCGAAGAAATCTTAAAATAAGCAATAGGCCTATTTTTAATAAAAGAAGTGTCATTAATTATGTCATCTGGAATTGTATGAATTATTTTCATGGTTGGATCATTTACAAAATGTTCCACTTTAGTTATTATTTCATCTTGATCAGATTTTACTATTTCAGATTTTACTATTAATTCGTAGAAATATGGAACTTGACAATCCTCCATAAACGAATAATGTTTCTTTTCAATATTTTCAGAAAACGATGTCATTGGTATCATCCTTTCACAATCCACATCAAAAACATTAATAAAGTATAAAAAACCTTCATTTCTACCCCAATACCCTGTAATAGTATCATTTTGAGAAACCAACTCATACCCATAAAATATTATTCCTTGTACTGTTTGAGGATCTAATTTAGAAGATGGTTTAAAAATAGGAAATGAGTCATTCTTTTTATTAACCTCAGGAAAAAGCATCTGTTCATTTCCTGTCTCGCAAGAACAAATCATTACTAATTGAAAAAATAAAATTAATGCCAAAACTCTATTCATATTTTGATTGCATAATTTTTGTTGCATTTTCTACTTTTTCATAAACTTCAGCAGCCCTGCTGTCTTTATTCACTTGATCTTTTCTAGGGCTACGACCTGCTTCAATATAAGCCTTATACTTTTTATAAAATTCGGAACTTTCGAGAATATTATACCACTGCTTATGTTCTTCAACTCCATCTTTAGAAATTCCATTTAATTCATTTTTTAAATGTAAGTCAATTTCATGCATAAATGCAAAAGTTCCCTCCGACAAAGCCTCGTAATTTATGGAACCTTCTCCAGAATAAATTAAGTTAAGATGTTCCCTATTCAGTGAAATTGCTAAAACTGTTTTCCCATTATTTATAGATTTCATTACATCTTCCCTATTAATTCCCATATCAGCAAATAAGGCTTTAGATTTATTATACGCATCCAATACTTCATTATATTTGTTCCCTAGTCTTTGTTTATCATTATATGAAAAATTCTCGAACTGGGTCATAAGTTTTGCACGACTTCCTAAGTCTGCTTGAAAACCTGAAGCTTCATTGGTTTTTGATGAGTGAGTTCCAAAGTAAACATCAAATTGACTTGCTCTTGACGGTTTTCTAGCTTCTGACCAAATGCTCATAAGCTCAGTATCTCGCATTATAACCATTCTTATTGCCATTTGGTATTTAGAATAATTAGCGGTATAGTAGACTTTCTCCAAACCATCCAAATCTATAGATCTAATCACATCATTTTCAGCATAACTGTAAGGGCTATTCCATGCGAATGAAGCAGTCAACGGATCCACACTTAAAAACTTAGCAATGGTAGGGTTGTAAATCCTAAAACCGTAGTCGTAGACAATGCCACTATTCGGATCTTCTACTGGTTCATTAGGTGCGGGAGGCGGTCCCGGAGGGCCACCGCCTGAAGGTGG
>JBBSPJ010000443.1:0-3276 GCA_038258905.1 Cytophagales bacterium | reverse complement strand
AGCCATTCCAAAGCCGATAGCCTGCATTTGTTGTTTCCCATCTCTATCTTTTACAATCATTTTCAAATGCTTTTCCTTTAGTATTTTGGGTGATTCACACAGCACTAAATTTTTTGCTCCAAATACTGGTTGCATATTTTCGGGACCAAAAGGATCCATTTGGCAAAGTATGTTATAAAATCTAGAGGTAATTTGATCTAATTCAACGTAAGAATCCAAGTGCGTTTTTGCTTGTAGTTGTTCAGCGGTGATGCTTGAGTTAACAACGGATTCAAATTTTTCGGTAAAGGCTTGAATATTTTCAATAGGCATAGTGAGCCCTGCCGCATACATGTGGCCTCCAAATTGAGTTAATAAATCAGCACAAGCGGAAATTGCTTTATGGATGTCAAAGCCCAAAACAGATCGGGCTGACCCTGTGGCTTTTCCATTCGATTTTGTGAGAATAATAGTTGGTCTGTGGTACTGCTCTATACACCTTGAAGCCACAATACCAATAACTCCTTTATGCCAATCTTCCTGATACAATACAGTAGTTTTTGCAAGTTTTAATACTTCTTCCGATTCTATCTTGTGAATAGCTTGTGTCGTTATATCCTGATCAAAATCTTTTCTGCGATTATTTTTTTCACTTATTTGTGTGGCAATAATAGCTGCTTCCTCTTCATTGATGGAGGTTAGAAGTTTCACAGCTAAATGTGCATGGTCTATCCTGCCGGCAGCATTAATTCTTGGCCCTAACTGAAAAACTAAGTTAGAGATGGTGATTTTCCCTTTTAGTCCTGCTACATCCAACAAAGCTTTAATTCCCGGTCTGGGATTAAAATTAATTTTTTCTAGTCCGTAAAAGGCTAAAATTCTGTTTTCTCCGGTTACCGGTACAATATCAGCGGCAATACTTACAGAAAGCAAATCTAAAAACTCAAAAGCTCTATGTTCAGCAATATCATTTTTAAGACAATATGCCTGAATCAACTTAAAGCCCACCCCACAACCAGAAAGCTCTTTAAATGGATAAGGACAATCACTTCTTTTGGGATCTAAAACCGCAACTGCTTCCGGTAATTTATCGCCCGGCAAATGGTGGTCACAAATAATGAAATCTATCTGGTTTTCATTAGCATAGGCTATTTTATCTACTGCTTTTATACCACAATCTAAACTGATGATTAGGCTTAATTTATTTTCTATAGCATAGTCAATTCCTGGTGTTGAAATACCATACCCCTCTGCATATCGGTCGGGGATGTAATAGAAAACATTAGGATAAATTGATTTTAAGAAACTATACATCATAGCAACAGAAGTTGTTCCATCAACATCGTAATCACCATAAACTAAAATAGATTCATTGTTTGTAATAGCCTGAAGAATTCTGGCGGTGGCAACATCCATATCCTTCATTAATAAAGGATTGTGTAGTTGTTCCAGTTCAGGCCGGAAAAAAATTTTAGCGTTCTCAAAGTTATTGATGCCCCTTTGAATTAAAATTTTTGTGAGCACATCGTTAACATTAATTGCTTTGGACAAAGCTTGTATTTCTGCTTGTTGGGGTGATTCGGTAAAAATCCATTTTTTGGTCTCCATAAATGTAAAATTAAGACGCTTTCATATAAATGGAAATATTTGCTGTATTAAAAACCAAAAAATGAAGGAAATCGTAAAAAGCTATATTCCAATTATGGAATTGCTCATATTCATATTTTGGCTGACAAGTTAATTTCAGCTATATTGATAGCAATATTTCAATTCAGCTAAAACTGTTTTATCAACTTATAATGCATGAAGGACTTTTTAAAGAGAATATACTCAGGTGTAGAAGGTAGACTTATCGTCTTTATTTTGCTTCTGTTTATGAGTTCTATTGTACTGGTATCTGTAAATTATTATACCCATAAAATTAACGCCTCCATCAGAGCATTCTTATTTGGTGAATCCATGTATTCCAAAGGACAAAAAGATGCCACCCGGTATTTAAATCAGTACATTTTTTATGAAGATTCAGTGTATATCAATCTATATTACAATTCGATTTCAGTGCCGAAAGGTGATGGTCTCACTCGTGAGGCTCTTGAAGCAAATGCTGATGACGAAATTGTGAAGCAATATTTACTGCAAGGTAATAACCATCCGGAGGATCTGAATAATTTAATATGGCTGGTGAGAAATTTTGAGGGGCTTTCTTTTATGAAAAAAGCATATGAAGCCTGGTCAGCAGCAGATTATTACATAAACGAATTGGATTTAGTAGCGGAAGAGATATTTATCAAATCTGCAGAGGACTCTCTAACTAATGTTGAAATAAATTATTATAATGAAAAGTTATACGATCTTAATAATCAGCTAACAATAAAGCAAGATGAATTTTCATCTGTATTAGGAGAAGCAGGAAGGAAGGCGGAGTCACTACTTTTCTATTTTAACCTGATAGTGGTTTTTATTATTTTGAGTAGCACGCTTTTAGTTATTTATTTAATGCTGAAAAAAGTAACCTTCCAAAATAAGAGCTTAAAATTAATCAATCATGAATTAGATAAATTTGTTTACAGCACCTCTCATGATTTGAGGGCGCCTATATCTTCTTTAAAAGGACTTATATATATTGCTAAAAGAGAACACGAAGTAAATCAAATATTGAAATATTTGGATATAATGGAAGATGTCCTTAACCGACAAGATAGTTTTATTAAAGAGATAATTGATCTTTCAAGAAATAAAAGAGTAGAGTTTACACTAAAAGAAATTAATCCATTAGAAATAGTAGATCAGTCCATTTGGAATCATCAATATATGCAAGGAGCAGGCACTATATTTTTTGAGAAAAATATAGTGTTAGATACTCTCCTTATTGATGAGGCTAGATTTTTAATTTTATTAAATAATCTTATTTCTAATTCCATTAAATACCACGATGCCAATAAAGAGAGACAATTCATAAAAATTGAGCTGAAAAAGCAAGGTGAAAACATTTTATTTTCAGTTGCTGATAATGGCATTGGTATTAAACCTGAACATCAGGAAAAGGTATTCGATATGTTTTTTGTAACCCAGAATAAAAATAAAGGATCAGGGCTGGGTCTTTATATTGTGTCAGATGTGTTAAATAAAATAGGAGCTACTATTAAATTGGATTCAGAATATAAAAAAGGATCAAAATTTACCATCCAATGGAAGGATTTTTCAAAAAGTTAATGCTAAATTGAATTAGAAAATAAACTTTAGCCCATCTGTTATAGTTTGCACACAACTTTTATAAATTTTAAACCTTCCTAAATT
>JBBSPJ010000442.1:0-3286 GCA_038258905.1 Cytophagales bacterium | reverse complement strand
GTAGGCTCTGATGATATTATAGGCATTTGGATGGGGAAAGTGAAAATGGGTGATGATTATCCTAGATTAGTTTTTGAAATTAGCCTAGATAATGACAAAAAATTAAATGGAACTGTGGGTAGTCCCGAAAAGGGAATTAAAGGAATACCATTGAGCGCAATTAAACTGAAAAAAGACTCCGTAACTTTTGAGATAGCAGCTGCTATGGCTGAATTTACAGGCACGTTAACTTCTGATAAAAAAAGAATTGAAGGAGTTTGGAAAGAAGGTGAATCCGAACAAAATTTAATTTTGAAGTTGATTTCATTGGAAGAGTTAGAAAATAGTAATCCAATTAAAAATTACGCTTATAAGCTTCAATACTCGAACGATTATTTTGATTTTTATTTAGAAGATAAGGATATAAAAGCCCTTAATGATTTAGAAAAAACACTTAATAAGAACTTTTTAGAACTGACTGACACTCTGCAAACAAGCTTTGCAGATAAAATAGCTGTGATTATTTATCCGGATATTAAAGAATTCCATAAAGCGATTAATATTGAGAATGCTCCTGATTGGGTGGTAGGTGCTGCTGGAAAAAATGAATTGAAAATGGTTTCGCCTTTGAATCCAGGAAATGTTCACAATTATGAATCTCTCATAAAATCGATTGTCCACGAATTATGCCATTCTGTGGTAATAAATGTGCGTGAACAAGGCCAAGTTGGTTTGCCAAAATGGTTGGATGAAGGATTTGCCTTTTATTACGCTAAGCAATTAACAGAAGAAATTAGGAAAGATATTTTAATCGGTGCTAAACCATCTGAATTCCCAAGTTGGGAATTTTTAACTCATGCAGGCACTGTTGAGTTTGGTGATAATAATGGATATTTTTATTCCGCATCAATAGTTGAGTTTTTGATCAACAATTACGGCTATGCTAGTATCAGAATGTTAATCTTACAACCTAATGGTTTTCAGAATATTTTCGGATTGTCTGAAGTTGACTTAGAAAAGAAATGGAGAAACTATCTGACAAAATAGTAATGAAAGCAGCTGCTAGTATTCCCTTTCCACATGACGGAATTTCCCTTCTGAGGAGAGGTAAGCGGTGCTTAGTAGGAAGTTTAGAGGTTAAGAGCCCTTGCCTGTGGGTAGTTGAGAACCGTTATTCTTAACGTTTTTTGATGAACAGTAAGAAATTCATTATTTTAGCTTTGCATAGGACAGAAGATTGTCTGTAAACGTTGCTATTCATTAACAAAAAGGATATGAATAATGAAATAATTGAAAAATTTAAGGACTATTTTACTCAAATGAATTTCGATAATGATTTCATTCTGAGGGAAATTTATTCAGACAATGTGGTATTTACTGATCCGATTCACGAAATACAGGGCATTGAAAAACTTAGTGAGTACTTTAAAAAGTTAAATGACAATTTGATTGAAGGATCATTTCAATTTACAGATGAAGCTATTATTGACAATAAAGCCTATTTAATTTGGGAAATGAACCTTAAACTGAAAAAACCTAACAAGCATGTTAAAGCATCTGGGATTTCCGTTTTGATAATTGACGAAAAAATAGTGAGTCAAAGAGACTTCTTTGATGCCGGAGAGCTATTTTATGAGAATATTCCTGTTTTGGGGAGTATAATCCGTTTCCTAAAAAAGAAAATAGCGAACTGACAAAGAGTAAAACCTATTCCATCACCGAGATTTTAAACACCAATTCAAAAGTAAAATTAAGGGAAGGAAAAATTTGCAATTAAAGAAGCAAAAAAATTGCAGAGTCAGACCTTTCAATCTTACAGTTAAATCGGTAGAAATGAATAGAAGATTTTTAGTTTCTAAGGTAAATGAGGTTTTTTATCTCATAATTGCAGCCTGCATCCGCCACCCACAAAGCACCGTCATCCCTTAAAATCAATGAGCCGTAGGATCATTATTTATCAGGGATCCCCGGGCCTACGCACCAACCTCGCTCGTAGCCTTTATACAGTTCTATTTTAGACAAGATTTCAATTGCACCCAACATTTTTTTAGTTTTTCTCACATTACATGCACTTTTTAGCTAAAAACAGTACCTACATGTAGGTATTTTACATTGCTTATAGTGAATGATTAAAAATATGAGGAAGATGTGATTTATATTAGATGTGATTAATCTTTTTATAAATTTTCTGTTTGTAAATGTTTGGAAGCAATTGAAAAGGATCGAAAACTGTTAATCACAAATATAAAATAGGTATATCAATATTTAAGTATTGATATCCGGATGTTTAAAAAGTAAATAAACCCTAAGCACCACGAACAGATTTGAAATAAAAAATTTATAATGCAATCAAATAAGCTGATTTTGAGATGCATATGAGATGGCTTCACTAATGTTACTAACCTCTAATTTTTCGAATATTTTTCTTCTATGAAATTTTACAGTATCTGAAGAAATATATAGTTTTTCAGAAATATCAGGTATACTATGCCCTCTAATTGAATACCGAAGTATCTCTTTTTCTCTATCAGATAATTTTACTTTTTCTACTCTCGTCCAGTCACCATCGACTAAATCATATTGGTAAGCTTCGTTATATCTGTTTCGCTGTATGATGATATTACCAGATTTCTGTTCTGTTGACAATGACACTAAACAAATCGCTTTCCATATTTTACCAGCTTCAGTTAAAAAAACAGGGGTTAGTTTTTGATGTATCAGAATTGATTTTCCTTCATTATTAGTGAGATGAAAATCATATGATATAGAATAGTCCTTTCTATCCTCCAATGGCAACTTTTCATAAAAATCAAAACCAACCGTATTTATTTTTAATAATAACTCCAAATCAGCTGGTGGCACATATTTGAAATAAAAATCATAGCCCATTGCACAAACTTCTTCGGCAGTATGACCGCTTAAAAAAAGCGGATTATCGCTCACATATTCAAATCCTTTCTTTTGGTAATCTATAATATAAATGCTTTGATTTGTACCTCTTGAGATAGCTTTCACAACCTCCAGATAATCATTTGCATTTTGTATATCAGCCTCCGTTATAGCTTTAACGGTGTTTCTATTTGAAAAAAAAGGGTTTTTAGAATCCATTATTCTTCTGCAATTTTTTAAATATAGAAAATTATAAATACACTACAGTATATCGGTTCAATACCGTCCTAAATAAAAGAGAGGGGTTTAAGTTTTATCCCAAAATATTAATTTTGGGTTGACACAAAAACCAAAAACCCCTCATGAGCAATATTACACTTTTTGCACAGATTATTAAAAAAATTGACCGTTCGAAATT
>JBBSPJ010000441.1:0-3314 GCA_038258905.1 Cytophagales bacterium | reverse complement strand
TCTAGGGCTTTCAGCTTTCCTGGGTGGATCCTCCCATTTATTAGAAAACTATATTGGTAAGCCAGCTCATGTTACCGCCTGGATGGTGCAAGGGGTTTCTATTTTATTTGTTGAATTAGCCTGCATAAGATTGATAGAAAAGCAAAAACACAAAAGATTATTGAGGGCAATTATTTATGGCCTGTTTGGTTTTTTTGTAGCAAGATTAATCAGCGTACAGACTTTTGATGTGGTGAAAATGAACTCTACTTTTGGATTGATAGGGTTTGTTTTTGTTATTCATTTAGTGCAATATTTCCAGAAGAAGAAAAGGCAGTATCTCAATGTGCCTCTATCTATCGCTTTATTCCTTTTACCCGCATTTATTCATGGTTTTAGCATTACTTACAATGATTGGATCAACCAAAATGTGATTAGCCATATTATTTTACTGCCTTGTTACTACATACTATATAGAAGCGTGAGAGAGGTGGCTAAATTACATACTCAGCTAATACCGCAATCAAAGCCGCTACTATAGAAACAAAAAGCTTTTGAAAGCTAAAACTATGGTCCGGGCTACTTTCGAAAAAGATAGTAGTGGAAATGTGCAGAAAATTACCTGATACAATTGCAAATAAAATCACAAAGGCATCGTCCGAAACCATTGACTGATCATGGAAAAAGCTGCTTAAGGCCAAACCGAACGGACTGGCAATACTGAAAATCACTAAGATGGCTAAAGTTTTCCATTTAGTATGGAAATGGCAAACCATTACCGACATGAGAGCAAAGGCGGCTGGCATTTTATGCATTAATATACCCAGAAAAATGGAATTGGTATTTTCATGTGAGTGCATAGTTTCAGGATGTGCCAAAAGAGTACCCTCTAAAAAAGCATGAATACATAGTGCAATCAAAAGGCCCAACCATTTGTTGCTGCCATGTTGGTGGTTTCCATGCTGATTGTGTAAATGTCCATGCTCTACTCCTTCAGAAAAATATTCCAGTATTACCTGGATAAAAAAGCCAAGCAAAACGTACAAAGCAATATGGGGCATATCAGTATTGTGCGTGAATAACTCCGGCAGGATATGAATTACAGTAATAGAGAATAAGTAAGCTCCGGCAAAAACCAAGCTCAATTTAAAATACTGATTATTCATTTTAGGTATGAAGTAAACAGCTAAGCCGGCTAGAAATGTTAATGAGAAAAGTAAAATTGAGGATAGAATCATAATTTTTTAACAATAAATATCATCCTTTCTGATATTTCTGGTTCGTATTCATTCAAATTGTAATCGCCAAAGGTTTGTAAATGCATTAAGTTTGCGTTACGAAAGTACGCTAAAAAAGATAATCTTCTAATAGCTTTCACTTTTTCTTTAAATTGGTAATGCTTTCCCTTATCTTCAAATTGAATTTCTTTTATAATATTTTCACCATCAAATAATCTTTTTATTTGGAAATGAATTCCTTCAATCACCTTATTTTCTTCTGTAATTAAATTATTGATAACCCGATATGGATTAAGAAAATCTAAAACAAGAACGCCATCTCTCTTCAGCGAATCAGCTATAGAGGAAATGGCCAATTGATGGTCACTATCTTTTTCAAAATAGCCAAAACTGGTAAACATATTGAAAGCAAAATCAAAAAACTCTTTTTTGTATGGCTTGCGCATATCATGTATTTCAAAATGTAAATTTTGATTTTCATGTGCTTTGGCAGACTCAATATTTTTGGGTGAAAGATCTATCCCCTCCACTATATAGCCTAATTGATTAAGGAAAACAGAGTGTCTTCCTTTACCACAGCACACATCAATGATTTTATCAGAAGGAGAGATGTTTAAATATTTGATCAAATTTTTAATAAAGAATTGCGCTTCTTCTGTGTCTCTGTTTTGGTAAAGAATGTGATAATAAGGCGAATCGAACCATGTATTAAACCACTCTTGATCGTATTCAGCCATTCCTAAAGTATAATATTTGATTTCAAATTATCAGTATAAAAAGTTTTTAGTTCACCATTTTCATCTTCATAAATGAATAAAGCCAGCAAGTGAGATTGCTCTTCCAGTATTTTCTTGGCTTCCTCAAGTCCTGTTACCATAAAAGCTGTAGACCACACATCTGCCTCCATGCAGTTAGGTGCAATTACAGAAGCGCTTATAATGTCTCTTTGTACAGGGTATCCCGTTTTTGGGTTGATGGTATGACCATATTTGACACCATCAAGCTCAAAATATTTTCGGTAGTTGCCTGAAGTGGATATTGCTTGATTATCTAATTTAATTATGGCAATTCTATCTGAGCTAGCTTCTGGTTTAGGGTTATCTATACCTATGCTCCATAAATCACCACTTTCATTTACTCCACCTACTCTTAGCTCTCCACCTAATTCCACCATAAGGTTATTTATGCCTTTCGATGTAAGGAAATTATAAAGTACATCAATAGAATAACCCTGGGCAATAGCATTGAAATCAAGGCTGACATTATCAATTGTTTTTATGACGCGTGTTTCATTAAATTGGATTTTGTCAAAACCCACATAATTTAAAATTTCAGTGATTTCAGTACTATCAGGAAAAACCTGTTTCTCAGGTCCAAAGCCCCAAGCGTTAATTAGCGGATAAACTGTGGGGTCAAAAGCTCCCTTTGAGGCTTCAAATGCTTTTTTGCTTTCCTTTAATACGGGTAAAAAATAAGGTAGATTAAAAATCAAACTGTCATTTTTATTGAAACGATTAATTTCAGAACCTTCTTTATAGGTTGATAAACTATTATCAAATTGAGTAAGTAGAGAGTCGATACTGATTTTGAAATTCCTGTTTAAACTATCCTCATAATTTATATTATATGTAGTTCCCTGGGCTTCTCCGCTTACATATAAATAAGCGCTTTTGTCCGGTTCTTCAGAATTCCTGTTCCTTATTAACCATACTGTTACAATGGCCACCAATAAAACGAGTGAGTATATTGCGTTTCTTTTTCTATTATCCATAAATCAATAATCTTATGCGAAATTACTGTAAAGCAAATAGTTTTACGAAGAAAATGTTCTTTTTATTAGTGGTATAAATCAAAACTCATTCTATTCAATCAAGGTTATTACCACGGATTATTTTAACTTGCAACAAATTATCATTTGCATGAGAGAGGATTATTTAAGTGGAGATGAGGAGCATCTAAGCCCTGTAGAAAAAGAAATTGAAAAGGCGTTAAGGCCTCTTTCTTTTGAAGATTTTACAGGTCAGCAAAAAGTGGTGGACAATATTAAGATTTTTGTTCAGGCTGCTCGAAAAAGAGCAGAACCGCTGGATCATGTTT
>JBBSPJ010000440.1:0-3317 GCA_038258905.1 Cytophagales bacterium | reverse complement strand
GTGCAAATTCAAAGGGAATTTTTGCAGGCTAGCCGCAGAATAGATCAGATTGTAGAAGAAAGGGAAGAATACAGGCAGGCATTTTTTGATGAAAGTGAATGCGGTATTTCTGCAAAAGAATTATATCTAAATTCCAACCATACCCAGCCTGCCATTAATATGAAGCAGGTTTATAGATATTTCCTACAAAATGAAATTAAGCAGTTTATACAAAAAGTAGTTCATTACCAGAGTTATGTAGACGACTTCAGTAAGGAAAAATTTATTTGGAACGACAGGTTAAACTTTAAAAATTTCACACTTACAGATAAAAAAGCAATGATTGATCTGCTAGGTGATATTCCTGCTATTATCGAACAGGCTAGTCGGCAATCAAAAGAAATTGTTAGCGCATCGATGAGTTTACAGGAATTTGAGGAGGTTGTAGATCATAAAGATAGATTAACTCAAGTTGAAGAACTTTTAAACCCAACAGTATTTTCTTATTTGCTTCACATCAATGAGCATAACGATGAAAATACTAATCTCCTGTGGTTATCAAATATTCAAAGAATAATTAATGACTGTTTTAAGGAGGGAGGAATTGAAACTAGCCTAAGTGTTAATAATTTAGGGATGTTGCAGAATGTATTGCAATTAAGGAGACAATCAAGAAAAAGGATTTTTCAGTGGATCAAGTGGAATTTATTCTCGAAGGAGAAATTTTTTCTTAAAAAAGTAGCGGTCGCTAACAATGTAGAAACTGATAAGCGTGGAATTGAGCAATTAGAAAGCTTGCTTGATAATCGCTTAAATTTTGAGCATAATTTAACCAAACTCAAAAACCAGGAATGGTTAAAGGATAAGCCGGATACTATGGATCAGGCCGCATTAAATGAATGGTTTGAGGAACAGAAGAGTGCTATAAAAGTAAGAGAATTACTGTTTTCGTTTACCAACTTTAAAGAATTTTCCTTCTTTACTGATTCGAGTCTTAAAACATTCAGGGAAAAGTTATCTGCCATCATTCTTTTGTCTGAAAAAGTAATGACTGAGAAGCTTCAATGGAAAAAGTATTTTACCGGAACTCAAATTGATCTATTGGAGCAGAAGGGGTACAATGAAAATTATATTAAAGCCTTTCAGAAATATTTTGATGAGCTCGTTGATTTCGATAAAATGTACGAGGACATGGAAGATCATGAAAAGCAAGCGCTTAAGTTGCTAGCTGAAGGTGAGGTAGTAATTCATCAGGATAATGTTGTCGAGGTGTTTGTGAATAGTATTTACCTATCATGGTTAGATCATATTGAGACTAAATACCCAATTTTAAGAGATGTTTCTACGCGAAAATTTGATAAACAAACGGAAGAGCTGCAAAATGCTATCAATGAAAAGTGGAAACTCAGCAGAGAAATACTCACTCTAAAGGTACGGGAGAGAACTTTTTCACAATTAGAATATAATAGGCTAAATAACAGAGTTTCCTATCGCGATTTAAGTCATCAGGTAACTAAAAAACGCCAAATATGGCCTGTGAGAAAGTTAATACAAGAGTTTAGTGATGAGCTTTTCGATTTAGTGCCTTGCTGGTTGGCTAGTCCTGAGTCGGTATCAGCTATATTTCCTATGCAGGAAATGTTCGATTTGGTGGTATTTGATGAGGCCTCTCAATGTTTTGTGGAGAAGGGAATTCCGGCTATGTACAGAGGCGCCCAGGTGGTGATTGCTGGTGATGACAAGCAATTAAGTCCAAACGATTTATATAAGGTGCGATGGGAGGAAGATGAGCCTGAGCATGTAGATTTAGAAATTGATTCTTTGCTGGACTTAGCCAACAAATATTTGATGAATGTGCATTTATCAGGTCATTACCGCAGTAAATCGCTTGATTTAATAGCGTTTTCCAATAAACATTTTTATAATAACAGATTAAGGTTATTACCTGATTTCAATTATATTAATACAGCTGATCCCGGGATTGATTATATTAAAGTAGACGGTTTCTGGGAGAACCAGAAAAATGAGGTAGAAGCTTTAAATGTTGTAGACATTATAAAAGCATATTTAAAAGATGAACCTCAAAAAGAAATAGGAGTAGTTACTTTTAATGCACCTCAACAAGGGCTGATCTTAGATATTTTAGAGGATCAGATCAGTGAAGGACTTATTACCTTACCTGATAAATTCTTTGTTAAAAATATTGAAAATGTGCAGGGAGATGAAAAGGATATTATCATTTTCAGCACAGGATATGCTCCTGATACAAAAGGTAAAATGATGATGCAATTTGGGAGTATTAATGCCATTAAAGGTGAGAATCGCTTAAATGTTGCCATCACAAGAGCTCGCGAAAAAGTAATTATAGTAAGTAGCATTTATCCGGATCAATTGAAGGTGGAGGATGCCAAAAACACAGGACCGAAATTACTCAAGGCCTATTTACAGTATGCGCTGGAAGTATCAAAAAGAGAATTTAAACCGGAACCGAGGCCTACAGAGCAGTTTGGTAACAGTTGGTTTTTGAAAAAGAAACTTTCAGAGGACCTAAAGGCTACAGAAAAAGTAGAAATCAAAGAAGAGTTACCATTTGCTGATTTGAGCCTGGTGGCAGGTAAGAAATATAAAGGTTTATTGCTTACGGATGACAATCTCTTTTATGATAACCCTTCAGTGAAAGATATTTATGCTTATACTCCTTTTATGTTGCAGAAAATGAATTGGCCTTACATGCAGGTGCAAAGCAGAAATTATTGGAATAACCAGCGGGAGATGTTAGATAAGATTGCCCAATTTATTCAGCGGAATTAGGGAGCACATGATCCATAAAGAGGCAAAAATTTAGGTAGCCTCACACTAATTACTATGGAGAATATTTGTGGATTGTGTGAATGGAAGATTTCAGGGCTACGCCCCTCTCTTGCTAAATTAATGTTACATGCTACGAAGATTACAGGGCTACACCCCTTGAATTGGAAACCCTACAATTCAGGGGCAGCGCCTTTGTCTCCTACTCTTTAATGCTTGAATTTATGATACAGAAAGATTTACCTGTATGTAAAAAACCATTACAAATTTAATAACCTCAAAAGGCCCTAATCGAGCAATAAATAAAATATTATTCAATTTTATGGTAAAAGAATCTGAGGGGCAGCGCCCTGATATCTTCGTAGAAGGTTAATGATATGTTATGTTATCAAAGGGGCGTAGCCCTGCGATCTAAATTATTGATGGCAAATACCTTAAATTTATTTTTAAAGGTGGCCTATTTAACCATTTTTTCAATTCTTATTCCGGTGGAATAAATTCCTTTTAAGGAATCAGTGCGCATATATTGT
>JBBSPJ010000439.1:0-3325 GCA_038258905.1 Cytophagales bacterium | reverse complement strand
TGAAGATGTATGCTTATACTTCGAACTGAAGCCTGGGAAGTAGTTGGGGTGCCTGAGGCTAAAGCACTAAAAAATCAATATTTGATTTTTTAGTGAAAGGAATATGAATTATTATACTCAAAAATCTTGCACCTAGTGAAAAACTATAAATAAATAATACCTGTTAAAAGACAAATTTAAGAAGAGTCTCATAACTTTATCAGTATTTAAGCAAGCCCTAAATAGGGCCTGCTTAAAAGCCTCAGGTGCTTCAAATACAACCCTAATTTGAAAAAATTTTCTGTTTTAAGACTTATAAATCTCAAGTAAATCAGATGAAATTTTTGCCGCAGTAAATTTTGCCAAGTGAGCATCTACCCCTAACAATAGACTATCTCCTATTCCAGCTTCTGAAGCCATCCTTAACATTTGCTGAGCTAATTCTTCTGTGTTTTCCGGATCTGCATATAAGGCATGAGGCCCACCGGCTTCCTGCAAGCTTGAACCTTTACCGGCTACCACAGGTGTTTTCATCATCAATGATTCTAAGACAGGAATGCCAAAACCTTCAAATAAGGAAGGGTAAACCGATGCTAAAGCACCTTTATAGAGAAAAGGCAAATCGTTAAAAGGCACCTTATTCAATATTCTTACATTTTGTTCCAGATTCAATTCTTTAACAGTCTGCTCCACCTTTTCCTGATAGTCAGTGCTTTTACCTACAATTAATAAAAGCAGATCATCATCTACCTGATCCAACACCAATTTAAATGAACGAACGAGCCTTTCTGAATTTTTTCTTTCCTCTATAGAGCCCACGTATAAAAAATAGGGTTGCATTAAATGATATTGTCTCAATAAATACACCATTCTTTCTGATTTAACATCCTGCAAATAGATTGGATGTAAACCTTGATAAACCACTTTAATTTTAGCGGGGTCAATATCAAAAAATGAGATAATATCTTCCTTTGTTTGTTCACTTACTGCTATGATAGTATCCGCGTTAATACACGCTGATTTAAATTTTTTCTTATAAATCATTCTATCAATAGCCGGGTAAAATTCAGGGTGCCTTAAAAAAATAAGATCGTGTATAGTAACGATTTTATTAACACCTGATTTTAATCCTGATGGTAACTCATTGCTTAAACCATGAAACACATTGACCCCTACTTTACCAGCTGATTTACCAATCTGTGAACTCCTCCAAATGCTTTGTAATGAACTTGTTTTCCAAATACCTGACGGTAAAATCACCTTACTCTGATGCTTTTTATAAAAAGCTTGTCCCTCAGGATGGTTTGCGATTTTAGGTGTGTATAACAGTTGCTCATCTTCCTTAGAATTTTCTGCAAGGGCGTTTATTACAAAACGGCTATAATTACCTAAACCAGTAAAGTTGTTAAATGCACGTTTGGCATCAAATGCAATTTTCATAATACAATGATAAAAAAACTAAATTAATTTAATAGAGATAGCACTTGATAAGTTAAGTTAAAAACAAAGATAATTTGTAATTTTGCCATACAAGAGGGGATTGAATGAAAGAATACGAAATACAAACATTAGAAAATGGTATTAGGGTAATACATCAACCTGTAACTAATTCAAAAATTATTCATTGTGGCTTTGTACTGGACATCGGCAGCCGAGATGAAAAACCACATCAGGTAGGTATAGCTCACTTTTGGGAGCATATGGCTTTTAAGGGTACTAAAAAAAGAAAAGCTTTCCACATCTTAAATAGATTAGATTCTGTAGGTGGGGAATTAAATGCTTATACCACAAAAGAGAAAATATTTTTCCATGCTTCAGTATTAGATCAATATGTTGACAAAGCATTTGATTTATTGGTAGATATCACCTTCGACTCAGTTTTTCCTGAAAAGCAAATAGAAAAAGAACGCCAGGTTATTTTGGAGGAAATGTCAATGTACTACGATTCTCCGGAGGATGCTATTCAGGATCAATTTGATGAGGTTATTTTTAAAGGCCACCCACTAGGTAATAATATCTTAGGCGATCAGGAAAGCCTGAAAAGATTCAAAAGAACAGATTTTATTGAATTTCTACAGGAAAACCTGGATACTGAAAGAATAGTATTCTCCATTGTAGGTAATTTGTCGAAAAATAAGCTCAATCGACTTATTGATAAGTACTTAAAAGTAATTCCTAAGCAAAAAAGAAACAGAGAAAGGCTTTCCTTTCAAAATTATACTGCCAGTGAATTACATGTAAAAAGAGAGGTAACACAAGCACAATGCGCTATAGGCACAACGGCCTACCCTATTCATAACCCCAACAGGCTGCCATTTTTTATGTTGGTTAATATCTTAGGTGGGCCCGGAATGAATACGCGTTTAAATATGGCCTTAAGAGAAAAGTATGGATTTGTTTATGCCATTGATGCCGGATATCACCCATTTTCAGATACGGCCTTATTCAGCATTTTTTTCGGAACCGATTCAGCTCAACTTAATAAAAGTATTAAATTAGTAAAAAAAGAATTGAGGAAACTACAAGATCTGCCTTTGGGAACGTTACAGTTGCATGGTGCTAAAGAGCAGCTCATGGGACAATTAGCTATGGCAGAAGAAAATAACATGAGTTTTATGCTGATGATGGGAAGAAGCTTGTTAGATAAGGATAAAATTGAATCTCTTGATGAGTTATTTGATCAAATAAAAAATATTAATGCAGTTGATTTACAAAATGTAGCTAATGAAATTTGGCCTGAAGAAAGATTAAGTATACTCACTTACCAATCTTAAATTAATTATTAAATAATTAAGCTATAAAATTATGGAGTTTTTAGATCCCGATTTAGAAAAATATGTAGAAAACCATACTGAACAGGAAAGCGGGCTCCTTAGTAGAATCAATAGGGAGACTCACACTCAGGTTTTAAAGCCTCGCATGCTAAGTGGACATTTGCAAGGCAGGGTTTTATCCTTGCTCTCTCATATGATTAAGCCAAAAAACATTTTAGAAATAGGTACCTATACCGGGTACTCTGCCCTATGTATGGCAGAAGGGATGCAAAAAGACGGTAAACTTATTACGGTAGATAAAAATGAAGAATTAGCTGATAGAGTTACCGGGTACTTTCAAGAATCTGAATACGGTGAAAATATTGAATTTATTAGGGGGAATGCACTTGACATAATACCTCAATTAAAGCAGGAATGGGATATGGTTTTTATTGATGCAGATAAATCTAACTACCTTAATTATTATAAACTTTGTATCTCTCAAGTGAAAAAAGGCGGGTATATTTTGATTGACAATGTACTTTGGAGTGGTAAGGTTCTTGAAAAAAATAGAAAAAAATTAGATACTGATA
>JBBSPJ010000438.1:0-3325 GCA_038258905.1 Cytophagales bacterium | reverse complement strand
TATTGTTAATAATTGTATTTATTATAATTTATATTTCGATTAATGAAAAAAAGTTGCTATATTATTTTATTGTTTATAGCTAAATTTTTGAAGTATGGCACTTAGCAAAAATACTGTAGTTAATTTATTGAATCATTTAATTAAGGAGCGTAGAGATATCAGTTGGAAAATGGGAGTAGGCTATCACAATGGAGTGGATGTCTCCACCTATGAGGTGCTGGTTTATGAAATTAAGAATAATAGAATGTTAAGTAAGATAGCCTTTAATGGCAAAAATGGTCGTCTTTTACGCATGAGAACCATTGGCTATCGTCAGAAAATGGCAGATAATGTGGTAGATGCTATTTTGGATTTGAGTAATTTTATGCGATCAGAAAAAGGATGATTTATTAAAAAGAAAAATTAATTTAATTTAAGAGCAACTAAGACAATTTCCTCAATGGTATTTGCCAAATCTTTCTAATCCTTACCTCAATAATTATTTTTCTTAAGTTAAAAATTCACTTGAGCCTGTAATCTTAATAAACTACCTTCCTGTAAATTATTAGGTCTTTGAAAATCCTCAAATCTTCTGGAAGAAATAGTATACATAGCCACTAATTCAAACGCTTTTATCGGTCTCCACTCTAAACCTAGTTCTAATTCTTTAACTTCATAGCTACGGGCATCTCGCTCGAATTTTTTACCTCCATCATAGTAGTGATATCTTAAAAACGGATAAAAAAGCTGCTTGAAAAGGGTTGTTTTGTATGTGAGTGTAGCATAGCCCCCGGTAAGCGGAGTCTCCTCGATTGTATTGGTTTCCTTATTAAATTCAGGTCCTACTCCAATATTATATTCTGCCTGAATACCGAAAGGCTGAGGATATAAAACAAAGGTAGCTGCTACTCTTTGATCCTTGTAATTAAGGGTCTCATTAACAATAGTCCCGTCACTGATATTACCTGTCGGTATTTGGTACTTACCAGAATAGGCCATTAAACCTGGTTCTATAATTTGATTGCCTACTTGAAAGGGATAATTAACCCTTGCTACTACATGTAACTCATTATTTAATTCTGGTGCATTTCCTGTCTGTCCATTAAAAATACCAAATCCAAAAATCCCATAATCACCGGATCCCTTTAATCCTTCTCTAACTAACATTCTAAAGCGCTTTTGGATGGCTACCGGGGTATAATAAAAGAAAACACTGAGCTCACGTTCATTTTTTATGGAGCTATTGAGGGCATCATTTCTATCTAGCGGAAGACGGTTCTGACTTGATTGCATGTTTTCGAAACCATAAGGCACTTTACTTTGCCCTATTCTAAATCTGAATTCTTTTTTTATGTCAGGGCTAATCTCAAAATACGCATCTCTTACCTGGCCATAATGTTGACCTAAGCCTGAGGAGCTTGCAAAATCCGGCTGGATGTAGAAGTACACATAACTACCTATATTTCCGGAGAATTTGATTCGAACCCGTCTTAAAAAAATACCCCCGCCTTCTCCCCAGCTGGCATCACATTGCGAGCATTCTAAATCTGGATTAGTCTCTAATAAACGGTTGTATCTTGCTTGTATATAGCCGCCAATGGATATGGTTTCAAACCATTTTTGGTTTGTTTTTGCATAAGGTAGGGTGTCATTTTGTTGGCTGAACGATGCGATTGAAACTGTTAAGAAAAGAAACAGCAGAAGACTTTTTTGTACCAAAACTACATTTTAATGATTAACTCAAAACTAAACTTCGGCAAAAGTAAATCTATTTCTAATGTTATTTAAATGTTACGTGTTAACTTAATGTTAATTATTAAGTAATTGTTACGTAGTTAATATTAACTTAATGTTAAGTGGTAATATTTAAAGTATAATTATCTTATTTGAAAGACTTAATCAGTCGTTTTAGCAGAATCAGAGACCATATTATTTATTTCCTTTAACTCATTGTCTGTTAAATAGCGCCATTGACCTAGGGGAGTATCCAAATTAATATTCATAATTCGCACTCTTTTTAATGCTACAACTTGATAATCCAAGTACTCGCACATCCGTCTGATCTGTCGGTTAAGCCCTTGTGTTAATATAATTTTGAATTTGAATTTACTGATTTGTTCTACTTCACATTTTCGGGTAATCGTATCCAAGATTGGCACACCATTACGCATCATCTCTAAAAATTCTGGTGTGATCAGCTTGTTCACTGTAACAATGTACTCCTTTTCGTGATGGTTTCTGGCACGAAGAATTTTGTTGACAATATCACCGTCATTTGTTAGTAGAATGAGCCCTTCGCTTGGTTTATCCAATCTTCCAATAGGGAAAATTCGAGAAGGATAGTTAATGTAGTCTATAATATTATCCTTTTCAACTCTGGTGTCAGTGGTGCAAACAATGCCTACCGGTTTATTAAAAGCAATGTAAACAGGTTTTTCCTGTGGTTCAGAGATCAATTTATCATCAACTCTTACCTCATCAGTGGGAGATACTTTGGTTCCCATTTCAGGTATTTTGCCATTAATTGTCACTCTGCCGGCATCGATTAATTTATCGGCAGCCCTTCGTGAGCAATACCCAACTTCACTTAAATATTTGTTGATTCTTGTTAACTGTTCCGCGCTCATTGCTGCCTTTTATTACTTATTTCTTTTGGAAAGATATGTTTCTGGATACAAAATTATGAAAAAACGGGCTATAAACCTTGCGGGTTTGTATAACTCCATGTAAAAACCCGCAAGGTTTATAAAGAAAGATTTTGGCGACATTTTTGCTTTGCTGTGGAGCAAAAATGCCGCCAAAATCGGGCAATCATTCCTAATTAGGCTACTATACCCCCTACAATTTATTAAGCAATCCCTTAAATATAGCTGTCATTTTGGGTTGTGCATTGTTGGCAGCACCAATAATTTCAGGAATAGAGATAGCTTTTACAGTTTCAGGAGTGCATAAATCAGTGATTACGGAAACGGCAAAAACGGGCAGTCCAATATGCCGGGCAGCAATGTTTTCAGGAATGGTACTCATTCCCACTGCATCAGCGCCAATAATTTCCAAATACTTATATTCGGCTGGCGTTTCCAGATTAGGCCCTTGCACTCCGGCATACACACCTTCTCTTATATCGATGCCTTTTTCTTTGGCTACTTCCATGGCTAGTTTAATGAGTTTGGCATCGTAGGCTTCATACATATCCGGGAATCTGCCTCCAAATTCAACCATGTTTTCTCCTCGTAGCGGGTTTTCAGGAAATAGATTGATATGATCATTGATAACCATCAAATCACTAATTTTTAGGGAATGATTTAATCCTCCTGCTGCATTGGAAATAAATAATACCTCAATT
>JBBSPJ010000437.1:0-3342 GCA_038258905.1 Cytophagales bacterium | reverse complement strand
AGAATCTATACCACAGTTTTCCAGCACATTAGGATCAATCATTCCTGAGCCTAAAATTTCTACCCAACCGCTGTATTTACATACATTACATCCCTTGCCTTTGCAGATATTACAAGATATGTCCATTTCAGCACTGGGTTCCGTAAAAGGAAAATAAGAAGGACGAAAGCGCACCTGCGTGTCTTGTCCAAAAAGCTCCTTAGCAAAGTAATATAATGTTTGCTTTAGGTCTACCAAGCCTACATTCTTGTCTACAAAAAAGCCTTCCACCTGGTGGAAAAAACAATGTGCCCTGGCTGAAATTGCCTCATTCCGGTAAACTCTACCTGGTGCCAAAGTTCTGAACGGTGGCTTTTGATTTTCCATAGTGCGAATCTGTACCGAAGAAGTATGTGTTCTTAAGGCTATATCCGGGTTACTTTCAATAAAAAAAGTATCCTGCATTTCACGAGCCGGATGGTTTTCAGGGAAGTTTAAGGCAGTGAAATTATGGAAATCATCTTCAATTTCAGGTCCATCTGCTACGTTAAACCCTATTTTCTGAAAAATCTCTACAATTCTATTATGGATAATGGTTAAAGGGTGCACTGTACCCAAATTAACCATTGGAGGCAATGTTAAATCTATAGGAGCCTTGGAGCTTCCTGCCTTTACACTAGTATTTTCTAACTCTGCTATTAAAGTTTGAAATTTTTCTTCAGCCAATTGCTTCACCTCATTTACTGACTGACCGAAAGCCTTACGCTCTTCGGGTGCTATATTTTTCATTTCAGCAAAAAGATCTCCCAAAACACTCTTCCGACTAATAAACTTAAGTCGGTAAGCTTCTAGCTCATCCTGATTAGAGGCTTTGGCCTGATTGATCTCGTCTCGCAGCTGCTGTATTTTATCTGCCATTTATGTTTAATTCAATGTAAATTTTATACCTCACAAAGTTAAAGCATTTCATGGGATTTATAAATGTTAGAGTAAGAATGATTAGGGGAGGGAAATAAGTATAAATTGAATTCAATAAAAATTAATTCAATTCAAGGAAATTATGATACCAACTAAAAAAAAATCAAACTTTAGTCAGATATTTACTTAATTCATCAATTAATAGGTAATATATTTCTTTCCATGAGGAAGCATCTTTTCTAAACGAACTTAAATCTTCCTTATTTAAGTAACATACTCCCTTTTTATTAATTTCATCTTTAACTTTTGTTTTGAACGAAACACCCCAACTAGGATGAACTATTAGTCCAGGCAATTTCTTAAAATAGTCGTAGTCATTTTCTATCATTATTTTTTATATCAATATCTTGAGAATTTTAAAACGTGTACCTAGTAAAAATTAAAGTTAAAAATTTAACTAGCTGTTTGATTAACTAACATTTACAATTTTGTAAGAATTGGAATAATCATTTATCTTTCAATCTTTTGCCTTGATGCAAAAGATACAAAAAATCAAGACAAAAAGATGCTCCCACGCTTCAAATTCAGCCCGCGGCCCGCCTTTTTGTCGTGCCCACCCGCTTTCGTTCCTCAGGACGAGTGGGGGATCACTACATTTTATAATTCATTTACTAATTAAATATAATTTTCGTTAGAAATATTTAATCTTTCTTATCCTCAAAAAAGGCACCGTCATTCCGGAAATTTTTATACTGTGACGAAGGAACAGAATAAAATTATCCGGAACCCCCATGCCTAAGCAAGCAGCCTGCCATTATCTTATTACTATTTTCGAATTTTTCAATTGAAATAGAATTAATACCTTCAATTCAATTTATAGTTATCTAGAGGCATTGAGCTTTACAACTGGGGGATCCTCAATAAATTTTTCCGTTTCACTTCAAAATTTTTGAGGATGACGTGCTCTGATATTTTCTTTAGGATTTTTAGATAAAAGTTTTGGTAAAAAAAAGGGAGCCTATCATCTAGGCTCCCTTTATTTACATCTATAAAACTGTTATTTTCTCTCAGGCAATCCGCGCGTTAACCAGCCTCTTCTGCTGGCCGTAGCAATAGCATATGGGGTGATCCAGAACAAACCAAAAGTATAAAAAATACTATAGGTATATGCCCAGAAAGATTCTCTCATATTATGCTTTTTCGCATAAAAAAATGCCGGTATACTTGAGAAAATTAACATACTAAATAAAGATGCACTCAGAAATAAAACAGGGTGCAAAATAATTAAGGTAATCATTAATAGAGCTAATGGGTATGCGGTGATTATCCCCAACCACTGGTTTAGCAATAGAAATCTTGGCCCTATTTTAGAACCTTCACGGAAATTTTTAAAAGCATATTTCGCCATCATAATGTTTTCACGCACATTACTTCTCTCCCATCGGATAAACATTTTATATAGGCTCTTATAATCTTCAGGGATATTAGTGAGTACGTGAGCATTTTTCTGGAAAGACACATGATATCCTTGTTTGAGGATCATGTTCGTCATGGCACGATCTTCACCAATATCAGTTAGTTGTCCCATAAAGGTTTGCTTTATCCATTGTGGCAAGCATCCCATCACAGCTTCCCTTTTGTACGCAGCCAATGCACCAGGTGTACAGAGCACAGATCCCATTACACTTTGCGCAGAACGTATAAACTCAAAACTAAAGGCAAAGCTCACATTTAACATCCTTGGTATGATAGCCTTTTTATTATTGAGCACTTTCACATTTCCAGCTACGGCTCCACATTTCTTATTCGTTATAAAAGGGCTGACCAAATTTCGCAGAGTATCTGTCTTAACAATAGAATCACTATCTACCGTTACAAAAATTTGTCCTGCTCCCAGGTTAAATCCTCTGTATAATGCATGTCTTTTACCTTTATTTTCAGGTTGTTGGTAAATAGAAACGCGATCTCCCAGATCTTCTTTCGCTTTTTTCATCCATTCCCAGGTATCGTCTTTACTACCATCATCAATGGCTATGAGTTGCAGTTTACCTTTCGGAAAATCACTTGCTGCCAAACTATGCAGTGTTGCCCATACTTGCTTGCCTTCATTATAGGCTGGTACAATTACAGTACAAGTAGGTAATAATTCATCCGTAACGGATTTAACCGGCTTGTAGCGAAGATACAACACCAATATAAAAAGCAAAAAGACAAGCTTAAAGGCCAAAAGTGAAGTTGTAATAATTAATAAAATAACCCCCCATTGAGTGCCCATTCTTTCTATATGCAGTTGTTCAAACTGTGGTTGTAAATAATACATTAGAAATGTTGCTCCAAGCATTAATAAAAAAGTACTGATAAGCACAAAAAAATCAATAGGGTTTAAGGCTACTTTAGTAATTTGGTTCAATTTCCAACCTCCAGATTTTTTGGCTTGAATTATTT
>JBBSPJ010000436.1:0-3348 GCA_038258905.1 Cytophagales bacterium | reverse complement strand
TTTTATTCTACCACCCATTAGTAAAGTGAATTTTAAAAATTTCGAATCTATAAATCCGGGTTATGTAATAATTAGCCATAAAGACCTGAAGAGGGCAAGCGGTGACTATGATAATCCGGTAAAATCTTATGCCGCTTATCGAAAATCCTCAGCAGGTGGTGGTTATGACACCTTGGTAGTGGATGTTCAAAATCTATTTGATCAATTTAACTATGGAGAAAGCTCACCTATGGCCATTTATAGGTTCACTCGTTTTTTGGCTCAAAATAAGAAAACGGAGTATATTTTCTTAATAGGGAAGGGATTAAATTGGTTTCATAATTATTATAGGCAAACAAGTCAGACCAGTAATCAATATAGAGAATTTGTACCTACCGCAGGTTTTCCGGGCTCTGACAATTTATATAGTTTCAATTTGGAAGCGAATAATGAAGTAGCCATATCCTTTGGTAGGTTAAATGCACATAATTCCACTGATGTGGCAAATTATTTGGATAAGATCATTGAAATGGAGGCAAACCCAATCGATAATTTGAGAAGAAAGAATTTTCTGCATTTAAGCGGAGGTCTTTCTGCATTTGAGGTCAACCGTTTCAAAAACAACATCAATGATTTTACAGCCTTTGCTGAGAGTCCTTTTATTGGTGGTAGAGGAATTAATATAACTAAAGAAACTACCCAGGTGGTGGAGCTCATTAATGTAGCAGATGAGGTGAATGCTGGCTTAGCACTTATTACATTTTTTGGTCATTCATCTACCGGAGCCACTGATATTGATATTGGATTTATCAGTAATGATATTTTTGGCTATGAAAATAAAGGTAAATATCCGTTCTTTTTAATAAACGGCTGTAATGCTGGCTCCTTTTACCAACAAAGCAGGAATGAAATAACCTTTGGAGAAGATTGGGTAAATGCTAATGAGAAGGGAGCATTGGGTGTTTTAGCCCATTCAGCTTTGGGTTTTACCAATGAACTTAAGCGTTATTCTGATATTTTTTATGCCAAAGCTTTTGGCGATTCTACTTTAATTGATCAGCCAATTGGGAAAATACATCAGCAGGTAATCAAATCATACCTCAATATTTTTGGAGCTACACCGGCAGAAATTTATATAGCACAGGCCCAACAAGTAAATTTAATGGGTGATCCTGCTTACCGTTTATTTCCAGCTGACAAACCTGACTTAGCTATTGAAGATGAAGATTTAACGGTTGTTTCGATTGATGGAGAGCCAATAAATGCCCTAACGGAAGAGTTTGGCATTGATATTATAATTAAGAATTTAGGGATAACTTTTAGTGATTCATTAGGGATAGCTGTAAAAAGAACCTTGCCTAATAATGAAATAATTGAGCCAGCTATTCAATATTTCCCGGCTATATTTTATGAAGATACCGTGCAATTGAGGGTCTTCAATGAAAATATAGAGAGCTTTGGTAATAATAGTTTTGAAATTATTATTGACCCCGAAAACCAAATTGAGGAGCTGAATGAATCTAATAATACAGCCACCATCAGTTTTTTCCTCTCTTTAGGTACTACCGACAATTTGTATCCTTATAATTTCTCCATTACAAATCGGCAAAATTTAAATCTCACGGCTCAATCAATTGATTTATTATCTGAGGCTCGAGACTTTCTATTTCAATTGGATACCAGCCGAAGTTTTAATAGTTCGTACTTACAACAAAATACTATCAATGCCAGAGTGCTTGCCAATTGGAACGTGAACTTATTAAGCACTGAAGATCAGACTTACTTCTGGCGCACAAAATTTGCTAATCCAGTAGGGGATGAGTTGGACCAATGGACTACTTCTTCTTTCACTTTTATGAGCTCAACGCAGCAGGGTTGGGTACAAAATAAAACAGATCAGTTTAAACTCAATAACGTGGAAGGCCTAAATATTGAGAACGGTCCTTGGTCATTTGAGGAGAATACAGTTGAGTTGGAAGTCATTACACCAGCAAATTCAGCCAACCAAAGGCTTAGCATTGTAATAGATGGAACTGAGTTCTCTACTTTTGGATTTTTCGTGGATTCGTGTAAAATAAACACTTTGAATTTAGTGGCTTTTGATCGCTCATCTGGTGGCCCCTATAGGATTCTCAATAATGGAAATTTTGATGTGTTAGATCCATTATCTTGCGGAAGAAGCCCTCAAGTGATTAACCAGATTCGTAACAATCAATTGAACCAGCCAGCTACATACTTTAAAAGTTATTATGATGAACTACCTAATGGAGATTTTGTATTACTCTCTTCATACGATAGCGTAGCCTGGAACATATTACTGGCAAATAACAGACTTGAGTTACTGGATTTAGGTGCCTCTGCGTCCATTATTGATAATTTACAAAATGGTGAGCCTTATATTTTGCTAGGTAGAAAGGGCTTGGGTGCGGGAAATGGAACAGAGGTAATAGCTAATATAAGTTTGCCTGAGCCTCCAAAGGAGCAAACTATTTCATTAGATGATTTGGTAGAGGCAAGGTTTGAAAGTGGTACTATTTTCACTCAGCAGGTAGGCCCTGTGAAAGAGTGGAATAATCTGGATGCTAGTTTTGGTGATGTGGAAGCATCGGATGATGTTCAGGTAGATGTTTTTGGTGTAGATACTCTTGGTAATCAAGTGCTTTTATTTTCTGATGCTGTACTACCACTAGATCTCAGTAGTGTTTCCAACATTTCATATCCTTATTTAAGATTAAGAGCTATCTTATCTGATCCAGCTGATTTAACATCACCAAAAATACTCACATGGAAAGTAAATTTTGCTGAGGAGCCTGATGGAATTGTGATTCCTGTGGAAGGAGCAAATACTCCTAATGCTAACGTAGCCGAAGGGGAAATGGTAAATTTGAATTATAAATTTATCAATGTAACGCCCAATATTTTTTCCGATAGTATTGTATATCAAACTCAGATTTTTAATAAAAATACAAGGACCTTTTTTAGAAACTATGATACTATACCTCCATTGGCTGCCTTTGCAGAAAATGAAATCAACTCGAGTGTTAATACTAGAGATAAATCAGGGCTGAATGACATAGGTATACTGGTTAATTTTCAGAAAAGATTCTCAGAAAAGAAATTCACCAATAATATCATCAATTACCGTGATTTCATCGCAGTAAAGCAGGACTCACTACCACCTTTTATTGATGTTACTTTCGATGGTATCAATATCTTGGATGGAGATATCATATCGCCTACACCAGCCATAAGAATGACATTAAAGGATGAAAATGTTATACTTCCAAAACAGGATACTACCGGCATAGTAATAGAATTACAGCGCTTATGCGAAACATGTGAATCTAGGAGAGTGGCTTTTTCTGATCC
>JBBSPJ010000435.1:0-3356 GCA_038258905.1 Cytophagales bacterium | reverse complement strand
TGAGCAAATTATTAAGAACGGAGAGGTGGCAGCATTTATCTTTGAACCTCTTGTTTTAGGTTCTGCCGGAATGAAAATGTATAAGCCTGAAATGCTCAACCAATTGTTGAAAATTGCTCAGGAGAAACAAGTTATTTGTATTGCCGATGAAGTTTTTACTGGTTTTGGTAGAACCGGGAAGAATTTTGCCTCGGATTATTTAGACGTCTCCCCTGATATATTTTGCCTTTCCAAAGGGCTTACCGGTGGCACCATGGCTTTAGGAGTAACATCTTGCACAGCTCAAATTATGGAGGCCTACGAAAGTGCTGACATCATGAAGACCTTCTTTCATGGTCATAGTTTTACAGCCAACCCTATCGCCTGTGCAGCATCTATAGCCAGCTTTGATCTATTACAAAGTAAAGAAACACAGCTAAAAATTCAACAAATTAGCGAATGGCAATATGATTTTCAGCAAAGGATAGCTTTACACCCAAAGGTTTTAAATAGTCGTGTGTTAGGAACTATTTTTGCTCTGGAGTTAAAAACGGATCAAGATAGTTCCTATGTAAATGAGGTGAGGCATAAATTATATCCATTTTTTCTTAAAAGGGATATATTGCTGAGGCCACTGGGTAATACCATTTATATTCTACCACCTTATATTATTGAAGAGCACGAAATAGAGCAGGTTTATTTTGCTGTGGAGGAAATGTTGGAGCAGTTATAGTTGGGCTTAATTTGTTTTGATAGACTCATTTTAAACATTCACATTTTATTTAATTTTTTATAAATAATAAAATTAAATTTATAATCTTTTCTGAATGCCACACAATTCGATTTTGTCATTAACTTTGAGGTCGTTTAAAAAATAAAGTCACAAATTGAGCTCACTCAAAAATCGTTCTGCCAAAGCCTTCGCCTGGAATATAGCCGGAACATTCCTTAAACAAGGGAGTGGTGTTATTATTACTATATTTCTGGCTAGAATACTGGATCCTGCTGAATTTGGTTTAGTAGGCATGGCGATGGTGTTCATAACCATAAGTCAGGTATTTATTGATGTAGGATTTAGTTCTGCTCTGATTCAAAGCAAGGACAATACAAACCTCACATATAGCTCCGTTTTTTATGTAAATTTTGTAGCAGGAATGGTGCTTACAGCCATTTTTTATTTTAGTGCCCCTTTTATAGGGGATTTTTATGACAACCCTGAAATCACCTCTCTCATCAGGTGGCTTTCATTGATTTTTGTGTTTAATTCACTAAACTTGGTACAAACAGCAATTTTCACACGAGAATTAAATTTTAAAGTTCTAACACTCAGAAATGTAGTGTCAACAGTTATTGGAGGCACCCTCGGTGTTATATGCGCATTTCAGGGTTTTGGGGTTTATAGTTTAGTAGTTCAGCAAATTTCAATGGCTATTGCTACTACCTTGTTGTTATGGTCTTCCTCAAAATGGAAGCCTGACTTTGAGTTTTCTTTATTTGAAGTAAAAAAATTAACTGGATTTAGTGCCTTTGTGTTTTTTGATCAATTTATTTATACAGTATTTAAACAATTAGATATATTATTTATTGGTAAAGTTTTCTCGGCCTCTATTTTAGGCTTCTATAGCAGAGCATCTTCCTTGAAAGATCAGGTTATTCTATATACTTCTCAAAGTTTAGTTAAGGTTTTCTATCCGGTTTTATCTAGTTTACAAGACCAACATAAGGAATATATAAGAGTTTATTTCAAAGTAGTGTCGGTGGTTGCTTTCGTGAGTTATGGGTTAACAGGCTTGTTGTATATCATGGGCTCAGATATAATCATTATTTTGTTTACTGAGAAATGGATTCCATCTATTGAAATTTTTCAGGTATTAGTTTTGGCTGTTTGCGTTTTTCCCGTAAATGGCATGATGGTAAATGCTTTTATGAGCAAAGGAAAGTCTAAACAAAATTTTTATTTAGGTTTATTTAGAAAGTTTATAACCATCATTCCTTTATTTATTGCCTATTATTATGGTATTTATGAGTTTACTATAGCTTTAGTTATGGCCGATTACTTTTTAACCTTTGTTAATGTGTATTTTACTGATAAAATAGTTAAAATCCCGTATAGAAATCATTTGCGTAAAATATTTGAGGGGATGGTACCTTTGATTTTCGCTATTTTGTTCTTTAATCTTGTAGAGTTGAGTAGTATTTATCATCGCATTTTATTAGCGTTGGTATTTGCAATCTTTCATTTATCTTTTGGATATCTTATAAAAATAGAAGGGCTCTTGTTTATTGTAGAAAACATTAAAAATTATTTAAACAAAAATAAATCTCAATAATGTATTTATTATTATTGAAATAATTATTTGTTTAAATATCATCAAATATTTTATCAAATTAAAAAAATAAGTTTTGAATAATTTATAATTAAGCATGTCAAAAAAGATACTCGTTACAGGAGCATCCGGTTTTATTGGTTATCATTTATCAAAATCTTTATTGCAAAGAGGTGATCAGGTGATTGGCTATGATAATATTTCAGATTATTACGATGTTAATTTAAAGTATGGCAGATTAGCATCCTTAGGTATAGCTTCACCAGAGCTCAAGGATCATCAACTCACCAAAAGTGATTCTTATGAAGCCTTTAGTTTTGTGAAAGCCGATTTAACGGATAACGATTTTCTACAAAACTTATGCAAAGAAGAGCAATTTGATGTGATCGTCAATTTAGCCGCTCAGGCAGGTGTGCGTTACTCGGTTGAAAACCCTCAAGCTTATATTGACGCCAATGTTCAAGGCTTTTTAAATATAATTGAAGCCAGTAGGTATAATAAAGTAAAACATTTGGTGTATGCTTCTTCCAGTTCTGTATATGGAAGCAATACTAAAATGCCCTTTTCAGTACACGATAATGTAGATCATCCTCTCTCCTTGTATGCAGCTACCAAAAAGAGCAATGAGTTAATGGCGCATACCTATAGTCATTTGTTTAAAATTCCCACCACAGGCATCCGTTTTTTCACAGTTTATGGTCCGTGGGGCAGACCTGACATGGCGCTATTCCTATTCGCTGATGCGATAAGCAAAGGAAAGCCTATTAAAGTTTTTAACCATGGAAATATGGAGAGGGATTTTACCTATGTAGGCGATATAGTAAAAGGCGTAATTAAAATTATTGACCAGCCTGCCCAGTCAGTTCCTGATTGGGATAGCGCGAAGGCTGACCCCGGAACTTCTGCAGCGCCTTATAGAATTTATAATATAGGGAGTAATAATCCGGTGAAGTTGATGGATTATATTGAGGCTCTTGAAAATGCCCTAGGTAAGAAAGCGGAGAAGGAATTGATGCCTATGCAGCCTGGGGATGTGCATAAAACTTATGC
>JBBSPJ010000434.1:0-3370 GCA_038258905.1 Cytophagales bacterium | reverse complement strand
TCACGCCAATTTAGCAATTAATTGAGGTTAATATTTTGGTTAAAAGTGGTTGATATTTTCTTCGATTCGAAAATAAGAGAGAGGATAATTAAACCGATGATTATGATTAATGCCAATTCAAATTGGGCCGCAGATGCATTGCTAAGCACAGCTTTTTGAGAATTTTCGTATAAATTTTTTCCCTCGATCATTTGAACAGCTGAAAGGCCTGAGAGCAGATGAAAACCTCTGGAAAAATATTCGTTCAATAAAATAAACTTTTGCGGTGAATGACTTAAAATGTATTTGTTTTCGGAGACTTCAAGAAGTTTAAGTTCATTTTTAAACAAATTGAGGAGGGAATCTTCCTGGGTGGTTAACTTTGTTTTTTCAAAATCTGTTACTAGTTGGTTGATGGCCGTATTGGCAACATTTATTTTGTCTTGAATGATTTTAGACTCGTTAGCACTCACTTCATTAAGAATATGTTTTTTATTATGCAGATGATTCGATAATTGAAAAATATAGCTTTCCACTACCAGTCTATCTTCATACACGGAAGTAAATGAACTGCCCAGCCTGCTAATGATACCAGATTCAATTCTATTATTAACAAAAACTGCAATTAGAATAATGCATAGTAACAAGGCAATTTTTAATTTGTGCTGTAAAAAGTAAGGCCACCTCATAATTAAAAAGTATTAAATGATAACTTCCTTAAGGTAGTAATTAATCATCAGTATTAAAAAATTGTACAGCGCTGTAATATGTTATTAGCACATGGTATCACTTAGCAACCATTAATTTTTTCCTTTCACAAAATTTATTGGGATGACGAGATCTTTTTTGGCCATGGTTACCAAACTGGTGAGAGCTTGTAGCTCGTGCCTTCTAATTTATCTAATTCGAATTCAAAGCTTCCAATTAACCCCTATATAAAAATTCCTGCCAGGTGCTGGTTGATAAAATCTACCACCAAATGCATTAAGATCGTTGCCAAGACTATAAGTTCTGTCAAATATATTTTCCACACCGGCAAAAAGCCTGATTTTTGCTTCTAAGGGTAAGTCATAATTGATATTGACATTCAATAGCTGATAGCTATCAGCGAAAACGGAGTTATCATCCGTTAGCGGAACTTCGCTAACAAATCTATAGTGAATATTCAAGTTAATGGCATCAATTAAACCGATTTCCAGTGTTTGATTAAAAGTATGTTGCGGTACACCGGTGAGTAAATTACCTGAAAAATCTTCTTCCTCCTTGCTATAATTGTCAAACGTAAATTCATAAAAACTATAACTGGTTCTGCTATTGATTAAGTTTAATATAGTGGATTCGCTTTTCCACCAATTAACATTTAAACCCCATTCGGTTCCTATCTGGTTAGTGGCACCAGCATTTCTGAATAAAACCACTCCATTTTCATCAGTTAAAGTAGTAATAGTTTCCCTTAATGCCGAATAAAATACCGTTGCATCAAGCTGTACTCTGTTGCCATAATATTTATGTCCTAATTCATAAGTTCTGCCTTTCTCAGCCTGCAAATTTCGGTTAATGCTGCCTTCATTGGTGCGTATTTCATCTAGCGTTGGGCTTGAAAAACCTTCACTTAAGGAGCCAAAACTCATGTGCTGAGGCGTCCACTGATAGCTTAAGGCAATGCGCGGGATCAGCTCGTTGTCAAATCTTCTGGAGAAATCAAATGCATCACCAAAGGCATTTACATTTCGGTTTACATCATATTGCAAAATGTTGCTACTCAACCCCAATGTTAATTGCCATTTTTCATAGCCAATTTGAGTTTGGAGAAAGAATAACTTTCGGTCGATATTCAAATCGTCAGCAAAGCGGATAGTGTCTTTTTGGCCAGCTACATTTCCGTAATTATTAGCTGAATTGTTAGCATATTGCCATTCCAATCCGGCATCCCAGGTCCAGTCGATATTAGTGAAATTCATATCATAAGTCCATTGATGGCGCAAGGCAAACTCATTGTTTTGATCTTCCTTATAATCTAAAATAAATGGATTCTGAAACGAGGTATAGGTGCCGGCCATGTGTGTACTTTGACTTAAATTATCTCCAAAGAAACTGGTGTAGCCTACTCCATAAAATATCGTTTTTTGATCTATGGAAGAATTTTGACTCGCACTGCCGGGTCTTGCCTGGCTCGGATTTTCTGCAAACTGATCTGCATTTAATCCACCGGGTATTTCGTAGTACAAATCGTTATACAATACATGGAAATCCAGCTGATGATTATCATTAATATGATAACGAGAAGAAATCTGATAATTTTGGCGATCTAAAGCATTATGATCTCTGTAACCTTCATTTTTCTGATTGTCAACAGCATAAAAAGTAGTCCATTTGCCGGCTTTAATCTGCCCTTTAATGCCTGCGTTTAATTGGTTAAAACTACCCTCTGATAATCGTACTTCTAAAGGGCTCGCATCCTTAGCAGGAAAATTATTAATTTGCATTACTCCACCTAATCCTGCCCCAAATAAACTACCTGCAGGTCCTTTTATTACTTCTAGCTCCTGCATTTGGGTATTGCTTAACAAGTTCAAAGCAGTGGAGCCATTGGCTTCAGTAAAGGGAAGGCCGTTCCAATATACTTTAACATCGCGCACTCCAAAGGGAGAGCGTATCGAACTCCCCCGTATGCTTACTCTATAGCTGGAAAGAGCACGTTGTTCCAGGCTTACTCCGGGCAAGGTGTTCCATGCCATCACTGGGTTGTTTGGAGAAAACTTCTGTAATTCTTTCGCACTCAAAAAAGCTATGGGTGCCGATTGCCTATTAATCTTTTCTCCCTTGCTAAAGCCTGTTACGGTCACCACATCCAAAATGGAATCTTTCCTTATTTCATTTTGCTGGGCTTTTAAAAGTGTACCCACAGAAAAAATAATTATAGTGGATAGGAGTAGGTTTTTGAACATGAAAGAGAGTTTAAATATGGTTTTTGAAAACAGTTAAAAAGGCATCAATATCAGATTCAGTATTATAAACATGTGGCGATACACGGATCGATCTTCCTCTGGCTGAAACAAATATTTGTTGCGCTTTAAGCGATTGCATAAAAAGATTAATATCAACTGTTTGGGGTAAATAGATCCCCATTAAATGAGATGAAATGGCATTTGCATCATCCGAAGGTATATTGTGTTCCTCTAAAAATGAATAGATTGGTGCTACAAGGTTACCGCAGTAAGACTGAATGTTTTTAGGATCCCATTCAATGATTTGTTTTAATGCGGCTTTAAGCATCGGTAAACTGATGAAATTGCTAAACTCTCCTACGTTGTAGCGCTGAGCTCCCTCGCCATAAGCTTCAGGGTAGGTGGTTAATTTGCTAAAATCCGAAGCCTCCCGGCGGTTCATC
>JBBSPJ010000433.1:0-3403 GCA_038258905.1 Cytophagales bacterium | reverse complement strand
TTCTACTCTCTGCACGCCCTTTTCCACTGCATCTAGTGCAGTACCCCCTTTACTTAAAACTTCCCATGCATCATTATTGGCTTCAATGCCAAAACGCCAGGTGCTTAACACTATTGGTTTATTGACTTTTGAAATCGATGGAGATTTATTAGAAAAAGATTGAAAAGGTTTTAAGACTATCCCCGTAGCAATAGCCAAGCCTGATTTTAAAAAATTTCTTCTAGGTGAGCTCATTTGATATCTTTTAAAAAATGTTGACTATAATTAGCACCTATTTGATCCAAAATCCGGGTATTCAATTTGAGCCGATTGAGAAAATCTTCATAGTTCTTATCCTCCGGCTGTGACCATAACACTTCAGATAAAGCCAACATTCTGGGAAGCGCCATATATTCTACTTGCTTAAAATCCTGCATGTATTCTGTCCATACATTGCCTTGAGCACCTAATATGAATTTACCTTCTTTAGCATTGAGTGATTGCGGGATGGGCTCATAAGCATAAACCTTAGAAAGTGGATTGTAACCTCCTATAGCCAAAGGTTCATCGCTGGTATCTTCTACCTGATAATGGTCGAAATAGCAAGGACTACCTGGCGACATCACTACATAATGAGATTCCTTTGCCGCTGCAATGCCACCTTCCGTTCCTCTCCAACTCATTACCGCTGCATTGGGAGCTAATCCGCCTTCCAAAATCTCGTCCCAACCTATAATTTTACGTCCTTTGGCATTCAAGTAACGCTCCATTCTCTGTATAAAATAGCTCTGGAGTTCATGTTCATCAGCCAACCCTTCCTCAGCAATCCTTTTTTGGCATTTTTCGCAAGCCTCCCATCGCTTTTTAGGGGATTCATCACCTCCAATATGGATATATTCACTCGGAAACAATTCCAGCACTTCATCCATTACTGTTTCCAGAAAGGTGAATACTTCCTCGTTACCGGCACAGTAAACATCTTCAAATACCCCCCAACTCTGAGCCACTTCAAAAGGACCACCGATACAGGATAATTGAGGGTAGGTCGCCAAGGCTGCCAGCGAGTGCCCAGGCATTTCTATTTCAGGCACCACATTAATATGTCTTTCCTTTGCGTAAGCCACTACTTCTTTGATCTCTTCCTGGGTATAGAAACCACCGTAGCGGATGCTATCATATTCTTCACTACCATATTTTCCTATCAATGTACGTTTACGCCAGGCTCCTATTTCTGTAAGTTTAGGATAAGCTTTTATCTCCATGCGCCAGCCCTGATCTTCTGTGAGGTGCCAGTGGAAATTATTCATTTTATACAATGCCATATAGTCGAGATACTTTTTCACCTCCTCCACATTAAAAAAATGTCTGCTCACATCAAGATGCATCCCTCTCCAATCAAACCTAGGACTATCAGTTATTTTAATAACAGGCAGTTTTCCGTCTTCAGAAGCAACTAATAAGTGTTGTAATGATTGTAAACCATAAAATATGCCTGATGCAGCTGATGCACTAATAATTACTTTGCGTTGACGTATATCTAACTTATAAGAATCTTTTTTAGTATTGTTTTGAGCTAATAATTGAAGTACAATTACATTCTCTTTATTTAAAGGAGCGGAAGAAGCATTTTCCTTATAATAAGAATTCATAAAAGATTTCAGGAACTTCGTCTCAAATTCCAGCCCTTTATCTGCTTCTATCTGCACTGCGGCATTCATCATAAAATGCCCTTCACCATTTTCTATTTGACCAGGCAATGGGATGATAGGAACAGTATTTTGAGCCATGCTTGATACGGAAGAGTATAGCATAATAATTAAGAAAAAACACCTCATAATGTTACCAATAAAAGTAAATACAATTTGATAAAGTGAATGTAAAGAAAATTTAATAAATATGGATAGTGATATGTGATGATTGGCGAAATACATCGCTAAAGCGATATTAACCACAAAGGCACGGAGGCACAAAGTTTTTTTGAATGATTAAAAAAGATTATATTTTAAGGGAAAACTATTAAAAACCCTTTCTAACTACTATAAAAGCATAGCTTTCCTTTGGCAAAATCCCCCTAGCCCCCCTTTAGGAAAGTGGGAGAGATCACGAGCCAGTTTGTATTTATAATAACATAGTATTTACCTAAAAATGCGAAGTATTTCCTTTGTGCCTCAGTGTCTTTGTGGTTAAATAAGCTCCGAAGGAGCCAACAACTTTTGCTGATTTAAGTGCGCTTTCTCACTTAAAGATTGTCTTTCCACAAGCAAAATCCCTCTTTAGGAAAGTGGGAGAGATCTCGTGCAAATTGAAATTTATAATAAGTTGGTATTTATCTAAAATGCGAAGCATTTCCTTTGTGCCTCGGTGTCTTTGTGGTTAAATAAGCTCCGAAGGAGCAAATACCATTTGTTGATTTAAGGCCGCAGCCTATTTTATTTCCTCCTATATTCCCTTAAATTGTCACAAAAAGAGCAATATGATTTCAGGAACCCACAATGCCATTGAAGACCCACGCAACAAGGATATTAAAATTTTCATCAATGGTGAATTATTCCCACGTGATGAAGCTAAAATTTCAGTTTTTGATAGCGGTTATCTAGTAGGAGATGGCATTTGGGAGGCTTTTAGAGTGCATAAAGGAAAAATGCTATTTGTAGATCTGCACCTCGACAGAATGTGGCAATCCGCTAAGGTAATTGGATTAACTTTACCTTTTAGCAAAGATGATTTATTGGCTATGGTTCAAAAAACGCTTGATGCGAACGACATGAAAGACCATATCCATGCCAGGGTAATGGTGACCCGTGGATTCAAGAAGACACCTTCTCAAGATCCACGACTCACCATTTCTGGTCCTAATGTGGTGATTATTGCTGAGCATAAAATCGCCTCTGAAGAAACCAAAAACAAAGGCATTACGCTTTTCACCTCTACAATTAGAAGAGGCTCACCGGATTATCTGGATCCAAGATTGAATTGCCATAGTAAATTACATGAGGTGCAGGCTCTCATTCAGGCATTGGAAGCCGGGGCTGATGAAGCATTGATGTTGGATGTCAATGGATTCGTTTCCACCTGTAATGCCACTAACTTTTTTATGGTAAAAGGTGATGAGGTTTGGACTTCCACCGGGCAATACTGTATGAATGGCATCACCCGAGGAAATGTGATCCGAGTTTGCCAAGAAAACAACATAATCTACCGTGAGAAAAATTTCTCATTATTTGACGTTTATGGAGCTGACGAATGCTTTGTAACAGGCACTTTTGGGGGACTTACCCCTGTAGTGAAAATAGATGGCCGAACCATTGGCGATGGAATTCCTGGTGCCAATACTCATAAATTAAGTAATTTATATAAGATTTTAATTGACAAAGAAGTAAGTGCATAATGACTGATGACATCAAACGAATTTCCTTGTGGTCTG
>JBBSPJ010000432.1:0-3423 GCA_038258905.1 Cytophagales bacterium | reverse complement strand
ATAGATGCTACTAATAATGTGGTGGGACTATCCATAATATTATCGCCTGTAATTAAACTATTTACTTTTTCCGGGGTGTATAGCTCAAAATAGTCTCCATATAAATAACAGAAGGTTGCTGAAGTCCATAATGCTGCAAGTTTGATTTTGATATTAACTTTTGGATTATCTAACATTTTACTTCCCATATTTTTTATCAAGATGCCGGAACTTCATAAAAGGTTGCTTTATGTAAAAGGACTTATGCGGTATAAAGTTGAGGTGAGTATTCACATAAATTAATCCTATAAAATACGTCATCCCTAAAAATTCAACATCTGAAAGATGGAGATTTATTAGTGATTACCTTCGTTTGGCACTTCAGTTTCTCATAGTATTTTATAATTGAGATTATAATATTGCGTTTGTGAGGTATTTTGAAGTCGTTTTAGGTTTCAAAGCGGCTTTTGCTGACTTTGTCCAAAATAGCTGGGGGGTTTGCCGATTGGTCGGCACAGGCCATATAAATTTTTCCGTTGCTCTTCAAAATTGTTGCCTGCACGCCGGGTTTGCCAGCGTTAGGCTGCGCTGGGAATGACGTGCTATTTTTAGAGAGAGTAGGTAATATTCAAATGAAGGATTATTATCAATTGTAACGAGGACGAGCTCCCTCTCTATCGGAGAGGGAGGGGGGTGAGCCTGCCTGCTGCAGGCAGGGCCTTAAATAGGAACTGATAATATAAATCTTAAAACTTACCACAATCACGATGCTAAGAAGGACAAACTCCCTCTCTTACAAAAGAGAGAGCCTGCCAGCCTTTGGCTGGGCTGGGTTGGGGTGAGTTGTTATAAAGAGGGCGGGAGTGAGTTATTTGAAAGGGCTGGGCTGTTTTAATAAGAGTGGCTGAAGGGGAAAATTGCTTTTATTTGTATAATTCCATTTCCTCAATAGGAGTTTGAATGCCTGAATTACTGATCAAAACAGCGTAATCAATAAAATCAGTGGTGCCTTTTCCTTTTATGGCTTTGCCGGTGTTGCGCTTCAAAAATAGTTTCACTTCAATTAAGTCGTTGCCTTTATTATAGGGTGTATTTTCTTTGTTTAGTCGATATAGCGTAAGATCAGATAGCTGCGTTTTCTTAAATCTCTTGATGCCTTTAAAATATTCTTTCCAGTAATCTCCGATGCCGAAGCCTTTCTCTGTTGTGTAAGATTGATAATTCCCTTCTTCATCATAAGTTTTACTCCACAACACTTCACTTTTGGTGAGGTAGCCCATCACAGTTAAAATCTTATTTCTTTCATAAACATTGGCTTCGATTAATCTCGTAAAGAAAGAAGGGAAGTTATCCTCACGCTCTTTTTCAAGATGAAAAAAACCGTATTTAAAAAACTGTTTCTTTTCATCCAGTTGGTAATGGTCTTTTAACTCCACATAATTATCAAAAATGATCTCTTCTCTTCCTTTCTTTTGCTCGAAATTGTATTGTATATTCTTCAAGATATGATGAAAGCCTAAAGTGTCTTTTATTTGTTTAATATAAGTAGTTTTATTCGCTTCGTAATCAATTATAAATTCCTTTAAAAGAGCTTCACTTTCTTTATTTCCAATACTGAAATTAGTCTCTTTGCTTACTAATTTTACTGCCAAAGCTGATCTTAGTTCCCAATTCTGGATGTTATCAGTCAGTAATAAAATATGTTTTATAGGAAACTTGTATTCGGCTATAATGTCAAAACCAATTACTTGAACAGGATTGTTAGTGTATGTTTGATTTAATTGCCTTAATCTCTTCCAATGCTCAAATGTTTCTTTTGTCCCTTCTTGGGACACTATTGTTTGAAACCCAAATACAAGTTCTTTCAATAGCGCTTCATCTCCTGTTGCCAGGTATTGTTGAAAGAAAAAGGCTTGGCTAAAATTTGTTTCAGGCACATAATAATCTATACTATTTTGTTTTTTAAGGCTCCGAATTAGTGCCATTTCAGCATCGTATGTTTTTGCACTACCATGGTAAGCACCAAACCCAATTACCTTAAAGTCATTTTGAGGAAATTCAAACGCTGCTGAAGATAAATCAAAGCGATTATTTTTTAAATATTCGGTTTTTGATTGTCCTAGAGATTGAAAACTTAGGGCAGAGAATAAAAAAATTGCTAATTTGTTCATTACAATATTATGATGATTGATTTCAACAAGAAAGATAGACTTTATTTACATTAGCGTAACAATTAGCGAAAAAAATTTCTATATATTTTATAGATTGCTTCACATGAATTCTGTTCGATTAGCATCGAAAGAATAGCATGTTCGCAATGAGGTGAACGATGGAGTATTGCCATCCGAATTATAGTTCTCAAGGGTTTATGATATTAAAATACTGCATTTGCTGGCATCGTGCAAAATAGCAAGGGGTTTGCCGATCGATATGGTACGGGCGGATATTTTCCTCGAACCTCGTGAAATTCTGCTAGCCAGCTAGGCCTACCAAGCCTGCCACTCTTTGGGGGCCCTTTGGCTGGGCTGGGAATGATGAGATCTTTTTGGCGAGAGTAGGTAATATTCAAATGAATAATTAATAATTATTGTAATGAGGACGAGCCCCTCTTTTTTCAAGAGAGGGTTGGGGTGAGTTGTTTAAAGTCAGACTTAACTATTTTTTGAATCAGCCTCCTTTCAATAAAGATGTCTGACCTTTACAAGGTACCGACATCGTTTTCTATTTGTATTTCTCTTTTCAAAGGAACATTTTGCTTGCAGTGTGCAAAATAGCAGGGGGGTTCCAAATAAATTTTTCCGTTGCACTACAAAATTTTTTGGAATGACGTGCTATTTTTAGAGAGAGTAGGTAATATTCAAATAAAGGATAAATATCAATTATAACGAGATCGAGCTCCCTCTCTTACAAAAAGAGAGGGCTGGGGTGAGTTGTTATAAAAAGGGCGGGGGTGAGTTCCTTTCCAATCTACAACCCCTTCTCATACTCTCTCAAAGCCAATAGCTGACCTTCAGCTGTAGAAATATCCTTGCTTTTTCCTATTTCTGGAACCTCTTCAATCAACTCATTCACTCCACCCACCAACAATATATTCGGATAATAGTGATCTCTTAGAAAATGAACGCATTTGAGGGCTCTGAAACCATTAAACCACTGGAAAAAGCGCTCTCTGAAATGCTCGATCCCTGTAGATTGCTCTTTAATATTTTTAATGACGTCCATAAACTGATGCTGTTCAAGAAAATCCAATAGAGGATGATTAGCATTTTTAGGAAAGTCCTCTGAGCTAATTTGCTCAAAAAATGACTTCAATTCATTGAAAATTTTGAAATTGTAAGAAAATGTAAGGTCTTTTTGATTGTTTTCATACTCCTGCATGGCTCTACCGGTACCGAATGGCACTCTGTCGGATTGACGAGGAGAGGGGATAACTGTAGTGGCCGT
>JBBSPJ010000431.1:0-3431 GCA_038258905.1 Cytophagales bacterium | reverse complement strand
TTAACCGGTGAAACAAATTTGATATTCTCGAAGGACTTCCATAATGATATTGATGTCCTATTTCTTTGTGCTGGTCATGGTGCCGCTAAGAGTTTTCTAAAAGAGAATAAAGTAGCTGAAAAGGTGAAAGTTATAGACCTAAGCCAGGATTTTCGCTTGGGAGAGACTATTGCAGATAGAGAATTTGTCTATGGTTTACCTGAATTATATAAATCAGATATCGTAAAAGCCAATAATATTTCTAATCCAGGCTGTTTTGCTACTGCCATTCAGTTGGGTTTGTTGCCCTTGGTAAATGAAGGGATGTTGAATGAGGAGGTTCATACAACAGGTATCACAGGCTCTACCGGAGCAGGCGTTTCCTTATCTGATACCAGCCATTTTAGCTGGCGAGTGAATAATATTTCCACTTACAAAACTTTTGATCATCAGCATTTGAATGAAATTAACAATAATTTTAAAAAGCTGAGCAATAATCAGCCTAATATTTTATTCGTACCTTACAGGGGGCCATTTACAAGAGGTATTTGGATTACTTCTTACTTTAAATCAGACCTAGACATAGAAAAGGCTACTGAAATTTATAGGGATTTCTATACCGATCATCCATTTACGCATTTGGCGGATAGTGAATTAGACTTAAAGCAGGTAGTAAATACCAATAAATGCATAATTAGACTGGAAAAAAAAGGAGAGCATTTAATTGTAAGCAGTATTATTGATAATCTAGTGAAGGGAGCATCTGGGCAAGCCGTGCAAAATATGAATCTGATTTTTGGTTTCGATGAAAGCACCGGATTGAAGCTAAAGGCAACCGGGTTTTAAAATTTTAATCATACAATCTATGCCAACTCGTCCCAAAGGACGAAAGCGGGGTGGCCCGGCAAAAAGGCGGGGTGCGCGATGAATTGCAGCGTTGGAGCCAGCCAAAGGCTGACCAGCCTTTGGCTGACATCTTTTTGTCTTGCTCCGATGGCTATCGGAATTCTATCTTTTGCATCAAGGCAAAAGATTAAAAGAAAAATGAATCAGAATAGGAATTAGTTAAATGTAATGATGATTAAAAGCTGGTGAAGAAAGGCGAGTTGAGAAGAATATAATTGATACTATATTTAATTAAATACTAAATAGGATATTAAAAAATAATGAAAAATTTTACCTCAGTACACGATGTATCAGACATTTCCAGACTTTTAAAAACAGCCTTGGAGATTAAAAAGCATCCTCTGCAAAACACCACTTTAGGCACCCATAAAACTTTAGGGCTTATATTTTTAAATCCGAGTTTAAGAACCCGAATGAGCACCCAAAAAGCAGCCTATAATTTGGGTATGAATGTGATTGTGATGAACATGGATAAAGACTCTTGGGCGTTGGAAACACGGGATGGCGTGGTAATGGATGGCGACAAAGCAGAGCATGCCAAGGAGGCTGTAGGTGTAATGGGGGAGTATTGTGACATCATTGGTGTAAGAAGTTTCCCTGGTTTAAAAGATCGTGCGGCAGATTATAGAGAGGAAATGTTAAATATTTTTCTTCAATATGTAGACATTCCTGTAGTAAGTTTGGAATCCGCTACAAGGCATCCTTTGCAAAGTCTGGCCGACTTAGTGACAATAGAAGAATTAAGCCAAGTGAAAAAACCAAAAATTGTGATGACATGGGCGCCCCATATCAAAGCCTTGCCTCAAGCGGTTCCGAATTCATTTGCAGAATGGATGTTGGCAGCCGGACATGATTTAACCATTACGCATCCTGAAGGCTATGAATTGGCAGAGGAGTTTACTAAAGGTGCTATTATTGAGCATGACCAATCCAAAGCTTTAGCCGATGCTGATTTTGTGTATGTGAAGAACTGGTCCTCTTTCAATAATTATGGCGCAACAAGCAACCGCTTTCCGGAATGGATTTTTGATGGAAAGAAGCATGCTGTAACCAATGAAGCGAAGGTAATGCACTGCTTACCTGTCCGTAGGAATTTGGTGATTGCGGATGAAATATTAGATGGACCCCATTCAGCTGTAATTCAAGAAGCGGGAAACAGAGTGTTTGCTGCCCAGGCTGTTTTACAAACTATGCTGGAGGAGATGTAGTGATAAATTTGGTAAGTGTGTTAATTTAATTATACTTTTAATGACAGTTTTAATAATAAAAACGCTTTGGACACCCCCCTATCCCTCCTCAATGGGGGAGACGCCTGGATTTAGCTGTAGTAAGTAATGTGGAAGTAAAGTTTACTTTCGATTTTACTTTAAAGTTTGAGAAAATACAGATAAAACTTAACTGTTTCTGCTATCTTAAATAGAAGAGTCTATGCCCTTAGAGGCGATTCCATCAAAATCTGGTCAGCTGGTTGTATAGGGGTGTTTTATGATATAGAAGTTATTACAAATAAATTAAATAGACTGTAAAAACATTGGAAAACAAACCTAATACCTAATACCTACCACCTATAACTTAAAACCTATAATCTAAACCATTAAAAATGAACCCATTAAAAATCATTAAAATTGGAGGTAACATTATCGATGATGCATCTCGTTTGAAATCCTTCTTAAAAGACTTTGCTGCTACACCCGGACCCAAAATATTAATCCATGGGGGAGGTAAAATCGCCTCTGAACTAGGTGCTAAAATGGGCATTCAAGCACAGATGCATGAAGGAAGACGCATCACTAGTGCTGAAACTTTAGATTTGGTAACGATGGTGTATGCCGGCTTACTCAACAAAAATATAATAGCTCAATTGCAAGCTCAAAACTGTAATGCTTTGGGTTTGTCCGGGGCAGACGGCAACACAATAACAGCCACCAAACGTCCAACAAAGCCTTTTGATTATGGGTTAGTGGGGGATGTGGCTATTACTGGTGTGAATTCAACTTTTGTAGGCACTTTATTAGAAAGTAAAGTGACGCCTGTTTTTTGTCCTATTACGCATGATGGGAAAGGACAATTATACAATACTAATGCCGACACTATAGCCTCAGTTTTAGCCATGGCGCTCGGAAAATCGTATGAAGTAGAATTGATGTATTGTTTTGATAAGAAAGGGGTGTTGGCTGATATAAATGATGAAGGCTCAATTATTACTGAAATCAATTCGAAAAATTATGCTGATTTGAAACAAAGTGGTGCTATAGCTGATGGAATGTTACCTAAGATGGAAACAGCGTTTCAGGCTATAGATAATGGGGTGAAATATGTGAGGATTCTGAAAGCAGAAGAATTGAATTCACCTAATAGTGGTACTTTAATAAAGCATTAAAATAAATTTTATTGAGTTAAATTTTTAATAAAACCTCATCCTATATCCTTCTCCGAAGAGAGAAGGAGAATGGTTTTAACTCAATGAGATTAACTAAAGTATATAAAATGATTTTTTTTAACTAACTTTTAGGGATGGTTGATTACCCAAAATACTTAAAATTGCT
>JBBSPJ010000430.1:0-3434 GCA_038258905.1 Cytophagales bacterium | reverse complement strand
GCAGCTTCTTCAAACAAGCCTCTCCTGGAATTATCTTTATCTGTAAGAATATCATCTACCATTTTCAATTCGATGATGGCATAGCTATTAGAACTTATACCAGTATCCATGAATAAATTGGTAATGTCTTTTAATCGACAACTTACGCCATTCAACAAATATTCACTTTCTCCACTCCTGTAGTATCTTCGTGTAATGGTAACATTAGAATATTCTGTTGGGAGGAGATTTTTTGTATTATTAAATGTTAGTGATACTTCTGCTAAATTACTTTGTTTTCGTTTTTTAGTACCGTTGAAGATTATGTTCTCCATTTTATCGGAGCGAAGCATTCTAGATTTTTGCTCGCCTAACACCCAGCGAATTGAATCTACTACATTGGACTTACCACAGCCATTAGGCCCTACTACTCCAGTAATTCCTTTATCAAAATTGATGACCATTCGATCGCCAAAACTTTTGAATCCCTTTATTTCTAATTTGGTAAGCTGCATATAAATACTAAAACTGATCCTCTCAAATAAGGAGAATAACAAATTTATCATTTATTTGCAGAAATTGGTAAACCTATCAATAAAGAATAAGTAGGAATTTGATTTTCTCGGTTTAAGATTCTTTAAATGCTAATTAATTAGTTTTTATTTAAAAACTGACAAAAGGCATTTGTTTATTGTATTGATCACCTTTCACTTGTTTTAAAATAAAATCAGCCAAATCTGCTCTACTAATGCTTGTGCCGGAGTTTACACCCACCCAACCTACTTTATAGTTTCCTTTTTTAGGGCCATTAGTTAATCTTGGCCCTCTTACTATTATCCAATCTGTAGTACTTTCCCTGAGTAATTCAGCATGTTTTATAGCATCGTTTAATATTTTAGGGACTGCCATTTTCATAACAAACCTAATGGCTTTATCAACAAATTTTGGTTCATCTTTTTCTGGGAAAGGTAAGCCACCACCTGATAGAGATATGATTTTATTTATATCTGAAATTTTCATAGCATTTAGGATATTTTTGGTTCCATTTGTTTGCAGCCACTCAGGTGAGTTTTTTACATGACCGAATAAGCTAACTATTATATCACAAGTAGATGCAGTTTGTATTACATCCCCTTCATTTAGTATATCCCCTTTAATAATCTCCAAATTATCACTTTTATAAGTGATTTTTGCCGGAGTTCTTACTAGTGCTTTTATGTTATACCCTCCCTCTAAAGCTTGCTCTAGAAATTGTTGTCCTGTTTTACCTGTGGCGCCAAATAATGCAATTTTCATAATCTTTTCTGTTTTGTTTCACAATACTATATAAAAAGTGTATACTTGCCATAAAGGTGGATACTAACAATTTAGTAAGTATGGAAACGGAGATTTCAGCAAGGTGCCCCATAAGAACTACTTTGGAACTAGTGGGCGGTAAATGGAAACTATTAATTATTTACCAATTAGGAAATAAGGATCAGCGATTGTCAGAGTTAAAACGTAACATTCCAGATGCTAGTGAGAAAATGCTGATTCAGGAGTTAAAAAATTTAGTTGAAAGCGGATTAGCCTTAAGAATTAATTATGGAGAGGTTCCCCCAAAAGTTGAATATCAGCTTACTGTTATAGGCAAAGAAGTTTTACCGTTGATTTCTCACATAAGAAATTATGGATTAAAATATATGGAGCAATTGAAGTGAGTATTATATTTCCTGCTTTTTAAAGTACACTTTAATAATTGGCTTACCATTAGTGCTGTTTTGTTTTTCGTACCAAAGAAATTCATCTTCAATATTAAAAGTAATAGAACTGCTAGAAGAAGATTTGTCATTAAAAAAATCGATTTGAGTTAAATTGGGTTTTAGAGCCCAAACACCACTGTTTAGATTTTCTTTTTCTCCTCCATTATAAAATTTCCCGTCTTCAGAAAGAATAATCCATCTTCCTGTATTGGCATATTCATTAGTATTATCGAAACCATTGATAGTCACTTTATCCAATACCCACTTTCCCACTAGGTCATCTTTTTCTTTTAGATTAACAATTGGTAGTCGGTCAATTTTTTTGAGGATTATTCTATAATGATTATTTAAGTCACTTAATTCTAAATGCTCATCTGAGGCCTTTATCTTCCATTCTGTCACATTTTCAATAGGGCTTCCATTTAACATAAAAAGTTTACTTTTATCGGGGTAAATCAGCCAACTTTTATCATTCGAGGCGTCCATCACTCCTTGTTGAAAAGTACCGTTTTTTTTGAACTCAATGTATTTGGTATATTGATTTACATGCTTTCCAGTAAAATCATGACTATTTTCCTTAATGGATTCTATTTCCCAGTATCCAATCACCATTTCTGGCGGTACCCTATATTTACAGGAGGAGAGTAAACCAATTGAAAGAATTAAAGCTAATAGTATTTTTTTCACAATTTATACATCATTTGTAGTTTAACTTCTGAACGCCTATTGCCTTCAATCTGTTCATTTCCGCTTCCTATTGTTATCTGATCTAAAAAGTTGAATTGAGACCATCTTGCCCAAATTTGAAATTTCTTGTTGAATTTATATTGAATAACAGCATAGGTTCTGGTACCGGTATTTTGGTAAGCAGGAATGGAAAATGCGTATAGTACATCCCTTTCGTAAGCATACTGTCTGTTTTCAAAATCATCTGTATCAAAAATCGCATATCTTGTACTCAATCTCAATTTTCCAAAATCAAAATTAACATCCTGTATCAATGCCATCCCATTGGTATAGGCACCATTAAATATAAACTCGCTAAATTGTAATCGAGATTTTAACGATATAATTCCTTTTGGTCTAATATCTAAATTTAATAAATAATTTCTTTTTTGACCATTTTCTAAACCATTAAGATTTGAATTGTCGGACTTACTGGCATTTCGTTCTTTATTTTCTACTCTTACTTGGCCATATAAGTGGATGTTTCTGGTAAAATTATAACCAACTCTTCCTAAATACTCATTGCCTTGGGAAGGCGCATCGGCTCTAAATTTTAACCAAGGAAATTTGAATTTGTCATAATAAGCAGAAAGATATAATTTTTTGTATGGCTGAAATTTAATTCCCCAATAAACTCCCTTTTCATTAATATTTCTTGTATTCTCACCAAAGGCAGTTCCATAGAAGCTGTGAAAATTTCGTTCAAAATTTCTTAAAATCAAACTCATTTGGATGTTAGATGATATGGATGTTACAAAACCTGCTATGGCACCTATCCCTCCAGATCGACTAATTGCTGATTCCCCGAAAAGATGAAAGTTTCTCCAATAATAGTTCGCAAATACACCATAATTTTGATTGATCCTGCCTGAAAATTCAAATTGGTTGTATTTGTTCGGTCTTCTGTTAAAATTTCTGTCATAGAGAGTATGAATATAATTTATACCGATATTTAGGTTCTCTGAAGGGGTATGAAATAATAAAGTC
>JBBSPJ010000429.1:0-3472 GCA_038258905.1 Cytophagales bacterium | reverse complement strand
TAAAATCTTGTAGTTTCCATTCCATAGAAATCTGTGTGCCAAAAACTTCTGCAAAACCAATATTTTGAATGGCTTCCACCTTACTCAAGGTGCCATCATATAAAATGCTATCTTCTCCGTTTAATGAAAATTCTCTTCTCGCTAAAGCATTATCCAAATAGGTGTAATAAATAGAAACATCAAACTTTAGTTGGTTTCTTATACTGAAAGTAGTGCCCAAATCAGCACTATAAGCATATTCAGGAGTTAATTGAGCATTAGGCACAATTACTATTCCAGGCTCTGAGTCGAATACCTTGCCAATATCATCAATATTAGGCGCTCTGAAACCCGTAGATAAATTTCCGTAAAGTTTTAGAGTGGGAAGAGGTAAAAAGACTAATCCCAAACTACCATTTATAGCTCCTTTGGAAAGTGTAGCTCTTTCAAGAGGGAAATTGAAAAATTCAGAATTTAGTGGTGCATCAATATTAATATGGCTATATCTTATGGCTGTATTGGAAATCCATTTTGGGCTGAATTTATGTTTTAATAGAGCATAGGCGCCTAGTGATGACATGCTGGAGTTATTTGGGTATCTGGACTGGATACCACTTGTATTGTTAGTGCTTAAATTTCTTTGAGTTCCTACAGAACCCACTGTATTAAGCCAATATTCAGCTCCGTAAAAAATATCAGTTTTTGAGGAAACATTTTTATCAAAATCCAATGTAAAGGTGTAAGCATCAATATTTTCCGATCTATTTAAGAAAACATCCGATCGATATCTTCTTTCGTTTCTACTTTCTTTAAAATTTTGGTAGGATAGGTTTAATTTAAAATGATCATAAACCTTGGTACTGTCTGCATTTGCCCATTTAATTTGGTGCATTTGCCATATTTGTGGTCCGTAATACCACTCCGCATCCCTAAAGCTACCTCCTCTTCTTTCGGTTAACCTGTCGTACCGAGGAATATCACTACTTTCTCCATAATGAAAAGCATATTGTAATTTGTTGCTTTCATTGGGCTGATAAGCTATTTTCTGCATGATGTTAAACTGCGAGAAGGCTGTGTTTTTCTGTATCCTAGGGTTAGAATTTACCAATGTTGTATCTACACCGTTTAAAGTGGTTTGAAATGAGTCCCTTAAATACTCAGAGGGGCCGTTTTCGCCCATTCTTAAATTGCCAAAACTGCTATAACTAATACTACTGACGCTCGCCCATTTTTTGGAGGATAGTTGAATATCGGCATGGTAGGTCATTTCATTATTGGCAGATGAATAGCGAGTATTAGCCAAGCCACTTACCTTAAATTCATCTGAAAAATTAGGGCTTAATGTGTGGAAATCCATTACACCGCCTATGGCATCGCTACCGTAAAGTACCGAGCCTGGCCCAAATAAAACCTCCGTTTCTTCAATAGTTTGCGCATCAATGGAAATCACATTTTGAATATTGCCACTTCTAAAGATAGCGTTATTCATTCTTACGCCATCTACAACTAACAGAAGTCGATTGGTGGCAAAACCTCTTATCATAGGGCTGCCACCACCTAATTGGCTTTTTTGCACATACACATGATTAGCTAATTGCAGTAAGTCGGCAGAAGTTTGTGGGTTTTGAAAATTTATTTCTGAAGCTTTTATTGACTCTATTCTTGCGGGTATTTCTTTAGCTTGTTGTTCCCATCTGTTACCGGAAATGACCACTTCCCCCATCATTTCGTCTGCGGGAGTTAAAGTTATTATATAGTTTAACAATTCCAGAGTATTGAAATCAACCTTTATTCTTTCATAACCAACCCTGCGTATTTCTATCCAATCAGATTTATCAAATTGAGAGATACTGGCTAGCCCGTTTTCATCTGTTAAAACAGAAATATTAGTGTTTTTTTGATAAACCTGAGCATAGGCTACGGGTTCATCCTTATGGTTAATAATTTTCAACTCTAAATTTTGCCCGTAACTAAATAATGAAAGGCAAAGTAAAATAAATAAGATATAAATTTTATTCAACTTTTATTAATTTAATAAATGTGGGGCAAATATGAGATTTAATTATAAAAAACACCAACTAAAACATGTTGAGCGGAAGCTTTAGCAGCTGAGTGAAGAAGAGATTCTGAGATTTGCAGAATATTTTTTCGATAAAACGCTAAATTTAACTTATATTTAGGTGTTTTTAGGGGATGAATCAATTTTTACACAGACCATTTAATGGGATATAAAATTAGTAATAACATAGATTTAGTATCAGAAAATGAAATTCATATGTTGCTGAAAATGATGGAGCTCAGCTCTCCAGCAGCGCATAAAGGGGATTTGCATGCCTCATTAAAAAGCCTTTTAAACTATTTGAAAGACTATTTTTCTGCAAAAGAAAGCTGGATTTTAGAAGAGGATTACAATGAGATGAGTTTGTTATGGCATCTCGACCCCCCTTATCTAAAAGAAAAAGTAATGATTGATGAGATCCGCAAGCAAAACGTGGAGGTAACGCATTTCACTCATTCAATTGAAAAGCCTTTTTTAATGCATCAGCATCATTTGATATTCCCTTTTAGTTTTGAGGGTAAAAATATTTGGATTGGTTTTTCTAATAGTTGTCCATTCGAAATTTCGAATGATCAGGCATTTCAATGGCAATTAATTTCAGAAAGATTAAAAGAGCTATGCACCTGCCAGTTGCAGGCAGGAGAAAGCCAATCGGATAATCAAAGATTTGAAATAATCTTTGATCAAATGCCACAGGCCATAGCTTTTTCAGAGCATGAGGAAGGTATAGCCTGGTTAAATAAGGAAGCAAGGAAACTCTTTGAACTATCTGGTAATGAAGGTGAAATTAACACTCAATTTTTCGCCGAGAAGTTTGCCTCCCTCAAGGGAAAGGTAATAAATAAGGAGGAAGTTGAATTAATGGGGAATAATCTCTTCAGTTTAGGCGGGGCTTTCCCTTCTAGTTTTGGCGAGGATTGGATCTGGAAGTTTGAAACCAATGTGCTTAAAGTTATAAGAAAGCAAGCCAAAATTAACGGAAGAGAAGGTGAACTATGGGTTTTTGATAATGTAAGCGAGTTATATTATGCCAATGAAAGACTCAATTCCTTGTTTAGGACATTAAATGTGGCTTATGATGAAATAAATGCCAACTTAACTGAGTTTCAAACTAAATCTACAGGAAAGAGAAGCATAACAGATTTAGAGGCTGAGGAATCTCGCATAATTCAGCAATATGATAATACCGATATTTTAGGAAAAGTAACACATGATTTAAGAACGCCATTCGCCAAAGTTTACACCATTGTGCAATTATTATTGTCCGATCATCAGGAAAATTTAACAGCCCAGCAAGTTGAAAGAATTAACCTAATTAAGGCTGTGGTAGCGGATGGACTGCAAATTGTGAAAGGCTTTTTGGATACAGGCAACATGGTTTTAGATGAGAAAAAGTTTAAGCCCGAACTGATAGATATTCCAAAATTAGTGGAC
>JBBSPJ010000428.1:0-3488 GCA_038258905.1 Cytophagales bacterium | reverse complement strand
ATCTTCTTTAACACTTTACTTAATATTTCATTTTGACAAATCTGCTTCTAATTTCGTATTTTGATCACCTTGTATTGTTAATGCTACGTCAGTGTGTTCAAAATGATATCTCACAAATCCCTCAATGGCCTCATATTCAGGGAGGCCCAGCTGATTATATTTAATAGCGGTTTCCTTATTCCGGTCTTCTGCTCTTTTCCAGAACTCTCTCTGATCATTTCCGGGAAACATTGCTCTATCTTTCTGAGATTGATGTTTGAAAATTGCATTTCTCTTTCTTTGGAAATCCTTTGGACCTATAGGAATTGCCATCTCCATATCAGCAATATTCCACTCTTGCCAGGCCCCCCTGTACAGCCATACCCAGCAATCTTTCATCCATTCTTCAGTACTCTTCAATCTTTGCAATGATTCAAAAACTATCTGTAAACAAACTCTATGTGTACCATGCGGATCCGACAAATCTCCAGCGGCATAAATCTGATGCGGTTTAATTTTATTAAGCAAATCGCATGTAATTTCAATATCGGCTAAAGTTGGCGGATTCTTTTTAACTTTTCCCGTTTCGTAAAAGGGTAAGTTGAGGAAATGCGCATTATCTTCGTCAATGCCACAATATCTACAGGCAGACAACGCTTCACCTTTTCTTATTAACCCTTTTATTTCCTGCACTTCCGGTGAATCTACCTGTCCCGCTTGTTTTGTTTTCACAAAGTTTTTAACAGATCGGAAGAGCTCATTTAATTCATTACTTGCTTTTTTATGTTTAACTGCCTCTCTGGTAAAATCTAAGAACCGTATCACTTCATCGTCAAAAACCGCAATATTTCCGCTGGTTTGGTAGGCTATATGCACTTCATGTCCCTGGTCTTGTAAACGTAATAATGTGCCACCCATAGAAATCACATCATCATCCGGATGGGGACTAAATATCAGGACTCTTTTAGGATAAGGTTCTGCTCTTTCAGGTCTGTTTACATCAGATACGTTAGGTTTACCACCTGGCCAGCCTGTGATGGTATGTTGCAATTGATTGAAAACTTTTACATTAATTTCCTCTGCAGAGCCGTATTCGGCTATTAAGCTGCCCATACCATATTCACTATAATCTTCGTTAGTAATTTTCAACACAGCTTTGTTCACTTTCTCCGACAACCAAATAACAGCTTTCTTAATTGTTTTTTGATTCCATTGCGTTTCTCCGACCAACCATGGAGTTTTTTTTCTGGTTAACTCAGAAGATGCTGCCTTGTCGAGTACGATTTCGCAATTTGCATGATTTTGCAAAAATGTGGCAGGTATAGACTCACTAATTGGGCCTTCTACCGTCTTTTGAATGATATTTGATTTCCCTTCCCCCCAAGCTAATAAGTATATTTTCCTTGCTTGCATGATTGTACCCACACCCATAGTTATGGCCCTATCTGGTACGTTTTCATCCCCAAAAAAATCAGATGCTGCATCCAATCTTGTAATTCGATCCAGCCTAACTAGTCGGGTTTTACTATGAATAGTGGATCCTGGCTCGTTGAAGCCAATATGACCTGATCTGCCTATACCTAATAGTTGAATGTCGATACCTCCCAATGACATAATTTTGTCTTCATACGCTTTGGTGAAAGCTTTAACATCTTCAATTTTTAAGATTCCATCAGGAATATGAATATTTTTTTTATCAATGTTGATATGGTCAAAAAGATGTTCGTTCATAAAACGAACATAACTCTGTAAGGCCGCAGGGTTCATAGGAAAGTACTCATCCAAGTTAAATGTGTGTACATTCTCAAAGCTTAAACCTTCATTTCTGTGAAAATCAACCAAATAGCTATATATTTTTGTAGGAGTTGAACCTGTTGCTAAACCTAACACAACCTCCTGACCTCGCTCTGCCCGCTGAACTATCAAATTTGCAATTTGTTTTGCTACAAAAAATGATGCTTCACCAGCATCATCATAGATCTCCGTGTTTATTTTCTCAAATTTTCGTGATTCTTCAAAAACTATGTTCATCTCTATAGAATATTATATGCTAAGGTAAGAAAAAGAGCCTGTTACTCTTTTTGCTAAAGTAGGTAATAAATTATTTTTTTGCAATTATTTGCAAACTTTATTTGCATATAATTGCATTTAAGGCATTTAATTCCGACTTTTATTGCAATATATATCTATTTTTGCCATACATTGAAAACACTTAATTGAAACTAGATACCATTTATTGATGGGATATGGAACTATTTCACTTGATTTTTTTCTGCAATAAATTGAATTGTCTACAGAGAATAAAATAGGTAAATCTTTTATTTTGCAGTAATTTGCAGTTTTTCTAATGTAGCGCAAAGATTTCATCTGAAATTGAAATAAATTGTATTGTTAGAAAATGATGTATGAACACGCTACCCTATAAATTTATATGCGATTATTTCATTTCGAGAAAAATGAAAAATATGAGAGCACAAAAATATTATTGTGTTCTATCACTTTTATTTTCGATCTATTGAACAATTGCAAATTGTTATCTAAGTGCTCAAGAGCTTATTATAACAGCATTTTATACTGTTTCAGAAATATTAAGTTCTAATTAAAAGATTAAAAAAATTAAATACTTTACAATGTATACCACGCGGATTATGAATAATTCAAGAATTACCGAACAAGCCTCAAGCCACGATAATCTGGAAAGTAAATCGAGTACTGAGCTATTAGAATCGATCAATTCGGAAGATTCTAAAATATCTGAAGCTGTAAAGGAAACCATTCCAATAATCAGTCAGTTTATGGATGCTTTTGAAGAAAATTTTTCAGCAGGTGCCCGTCTCTTTTATATTGGTGCAGGCACAAGTGGCCGGCTAGGAATATTAGATGCCTCAGAAATTCCACCTACTTATGGTTTAGATTATGATAGAGTAATAGGTATTATTGCTGGAGGTGATATTGCCATTAGAAAAGCCGTAGAGTTTGCCGAAGACGATACTGAGCAAGGGTGGAAAGATCTGCAAAAATTCAATATTAATAAGAATGATGCCATCGTGGGAATTACGGCATCCGGTACAACTCCTTATGTATTAGGTGCTATAAAAACAGCTAAAGAACATGGCGTGATGACAGTTGGTATTTCTAATAATCCCAACAGCGCTTTATCTCAATTGGTAGATTACCCTTTAGAGGCAGTAGTTGGCCCTGAGTTTGTGACAGGCAGCACCAGAATGAAAGCCGGGACTGCTCAAAAGCTCATCTTAAATATGATTTCTACTACACTCATGATCAGAATTGGCAAGGTGGAAGGTAACAAAATGGTGAATATGCAGCTCTCCAACAATAAGCTAGTAGATCGAGGTACCAAAATGCTAATGGAAAGATTAAACCTTGAGGAAGCAAAGGCACTTCAATTAATTAAGCAATATGGTTCTGTTAAAAAAGCTATAGAGAGTTATAATTCGAAAAAGTAATTTTTAACGTTCTCCTACAACATAATCCCATTAAATATTCTT
>JBBSPJ010000427.1:0-3500 GCA_038258905.1 Cytophagales bacterium | reverse complement strand
CCTTTGGAGCTCTCCAAAAAAGACTTAATTGATGCCGCCAAATGGGCAGATATTGCACTCGCTTTTGAAAATGCTGATGGTGATCCTAAAACCATTGTCACCTCCAGGAGAGGTTCTGCAGGATGGTTGTTGAAAGTAAAAGGCAATGCAGCACATTCTTCACAAATATTTACTGAAAAAGTGGGTGTTGGAGCTATCTATGAAGCTTCTCGTATTCTCAATGAGTTTTACCAGCAGCTCACTAGCGAGGAAAACCTGACCTTCAACCCCGGAGTAATTTTAGGAGGTACAAGCAGCGAGTATGATGCTGGCCCCAGTGGTGGAACAGCTTACGGAAAAAGCAATGTGGTTGCACAGGAAGTGACAGTAAATGGTGATATCAGGGCCGTTTCTCTCGAGCAACTGGAAAGAGCTAAAAATATTATGCTGGCAATAGTAAAAGAGAATTACGCTGGCACTACAGCAGAACTAATTTTCGATCCGGGTGGCTATCCTCCTTTGGCTCCTTCAGAAGGCAATACAAAATTATTGAATTACTATGGCAAGGTAAGTGAAGATTTAGGATTCGGTACTATCACTGCAGTGCATCCAAAAAATGCAGGTGCAGCAGATGTGTCATTTACTTCGGGGCATGTAAAAATGGCTATTGATGGCATGGGTTTAAGCGGTGCCGATGATCATACCATTAACGAAACCGGTGATTTAAGCATGCTTTCAGTACAGGCTAAAAGAGCCGCTATTTTGATGTATAGACTGATAGAAAATAAGGGCTTGTAGTATAATCTGAAAGCAGAGAGATTTACCTGCTATTGACCTTCATGTGTAAGCTAAATGCTAGCCTGTTTAGTCACTTTTTAAATTTTATATCCCAATGTTAGTCTTAGGACGGAATTTCTCAAAGAGTTATCAAAATCAAAATCTTTGTATTTCTGAGTTCTGAAAAAACCATAATCATAAGAGGCCTGAATAATATATGACTTCAGGTCCAAACCAATACCAGCATTGAGTCCATAATCAATTCTATTACTAAATTTTTTCGGTAAAGTAGAAAAAATCACATCCTCCTTTTCACCATTTATAAATACCTCTGTTCTAGAATCATCAAAAAGCATGAGATTAAAAAATGGTCCTGCCAATGCAAAAAACCTGAGATTACCCATTATGAACGAATACTTTATATTAAGAGGCAAATCTAAATAGTAATCATTGGCATAGCTATTAAATTGATAAATATCAGAGCCAGAGTGAGCAGGAGAAAATATATTTCCTGGAATGTAAATCGTGCTAAATTCTCTTTTCAAAGAAAATAGTAGGCGAGGCGAGAAATCGAGATTTTCATTTATTGAAATATCTATTGCTGAACCTATCTGAAATCCTGGTCTGTAGCTTCTTTGTTCACTAGAACTTTGCTTATTCAAATTGAGCTGAGAAATATTTAAACCTCCTAAAATGTAAACATTCTGGCTTACAGAGGGGCTACTGACAAGTACAGATATGAGTACTGTGATTGTAAGAATTTTATTAACTATTTTCATACTAACTATTTTTCATTTTATCCTTCTTTAAAAAAATTAACCCAAACATCACCTAATCCATTACTAATTTTTCATTTGCTGCCATCTGTTCTGAATATTCAGTCATTTCCAAATTGGTTTTGCTTCCATCTATATTGGTATAGTCTAATTTTACAAATCCATATTTCGGGTTAAAGTACGCGGTCAATCCTGTTTCACCCAGCCTACTTGTTGCTGTTGATTCAACTACTAAACAATCGATAGTCCCTAATTCCGTTTTCAGTGTTGTTTCACCAGTAATTCGATATTCGTATTGATTTTCAATGTTTCCTTCCCAGGTTTTCCACCTTTCATCTGCCCATTGGCTTCCTATTTTAAGTTGCCATGTCCATTCATTTCCAATTTTATAAGGAGCTTTTATGTATGGAAAAGGATTTAGTTCTAATATCTTGAAATAATTCTCCCTAATAGGATGGATCCAAACATTAGCTTCATTCTCAATGGCTCCTGACATTGAATAAGAGTTTGCCTGACCCATTTTATACTTCAAAGTTGTTTGATTGAAGTCTGGATAATACTTTGCGATCGGGTTTCCATTTCCTACCGAGATATTGATTGATTGGATAGTTGCGGAATCAGCGTGTTTGGCATCAGCAAACTCCCAGGTTTCACCATCCTCATTAACGTTGAAGTATCTCTTTTCTCCATCCTTAGTTATATGTTCAAAACTGTATGTGAAACTATTGCCTACTTTATAGATCGTATTATTATGGTTGTACTTGTTTTCATCCACCAGTGTGGAATCGAATTGCTCTACCAATATGCCATCATCATCGCTTACTAAAGTATAATTCTTTTTAGTCTGTTCTGGTTTTGGCTGGCAAGCTGCCAATGCAGTAGTAATAACGAAAATTAAAATGCTTGTTGTTTTCATAAAGTTTAGGTAAAATAGTTAAACGCTTAAGTTACATTAATTTTTGTTTTCCCAACAATATACTTTGCCAACTTATTCTTATTAAGATATTTATCTATGTATTTTATTGAGAAAAATCATTCCTGCAGAATTTAGAAAAAGAGCCACAAAAACAAATCGAAATTGCTGGAGCTCCACTTAAACCATAATATCCATTGAAGGTATTATATCCAAAAAAGAAATGGGACATTAAACAAGTAGTTACAAAACAAAGCAATAATGTAGCATAAGATTTGATCCAAAGTACATACAACTTTGATGCTGCATTCATACGAATCTCATTCCAGTTCAATATTAATAGAACCATCGGCAGGAAAAGTCCAAAAATTAATTCCTGATCTCTGCTCTTGTCGTTAAATACAATTTCAGTTAACTGTAGATCTAATCCAAAGTATAATATCTCATTTGGCAGCATTGACAGAAGATATAGTGCATTAAAGATCGCTATCACTAACAGATTTGATTGAATTTCTTTTATTTTCTATCATCTTAATATAATGATAAGACTAATTTAAATATAACTAGGACGAATAATCGCTCATAAAAAGGCTATAGTGCTCAATTTTACAAAAAAGGAACCACCATATAATGAGTGTGTCATATTCTTCTCATTATTTTGAAATTCAACTTCCTCACCTCAATGTATTTCAAGGAATTCTTATGCTCTTTTGATTTTTGAGTAACTCCCCTTTCTCTTGGCTCTACCTTTTCACCCCAAAGATGTACAGATGCAGGTCCATGGCGAGACCAGGTATTGATTGCACCGTTCCATAAGTAAAAGAAATAACTTCGATGACACATCATTTCGGTAAAATTAGAATTCCCACACTTCTATTAGCCTTCATCTCCCTTCTCTTTTTCTAAAAAATCATAGTAAAAGTGGTTCCTACTCCTGCTTTGCTTTGTACAAGAATTTTTCCTCCAAGTGCTTCGACTTGTGCTTTAGTCATAAACAATCCAACACCGCGGGCATCAGGGTGCTCGTGGAAAGTTTTCCTCAACTGGAAAAGCTT
>JBBSPJ010000426.1:0-3525 GCA_038258905.1 Cytophagales bacterium | reverse complement strand
TGGCAGACGCCATACTTCATTTGCTTCTGTATACGTGTACCCTGTAGTGGATGACACCATAGAAATCAACATTCATCCCAATGATGTAGAGTTGCATACTTCACGCTCAGGAGGTGCTGGTGGACAGAATGTAAACAAGGTGGAAACCAAGGTGCAGTTGACCCACAAACCTACAGGCATTGTGGTGATTTGCCAGGCTGGCAGGACCCAATTAGGGAACAGAGAAGAAGCGATGAAAATGCTGAAATCTCAATTATACCAACGCGAGGTAGAAAAAAGAAATGCTGAGAGGAGCGAAGTAGAAGCCGGTAAAATGAAGATTGATTTCGGTTCTCAAATCCGAAATTATGTGCTACACCCCTATAAACTCATTAAAGATGCAAGAACAGGAGTGGAGCGAACTGATGTGCAAAATGTACTGGATGGTGACCTTAATGAATATATCAAAGCTTTTTTAATGGGCAAGCAGGTGAGTAAGCAGGATAATGACTAGTATTAGTGCTTAAAGTTCTAGGTGTATATGATCATCATGCCTCACTGCACCACAGCCATGAAATCTAATTTTATTTTGATTGAGCCCCATTCTCTTTTTCAGATGGGGCTCAATAAATATTTTGCCTACCTTACGTTTTGCCACTAATAGTTGGATTAATCTTTTGGTTCCTTTCTCGTCAAAATCATATTTCGATTTGTTAGATTGAGGGGTAATTTTTTGTATTAAACTATATTGCCAATAGTTATTTTCCCTGCAATATTCTGGAATATTTTCCTCACCAACTTTTGGTCCCTCGCAAACTCCGTAACCTGTAAAAGAAGGCACTTCATTAGTTTTCGCACCTGTTAAAGCATTTTGATACATAAAAGATAGATCTAATTTTTTCCCATCATTATGACTTAGGAGCGGAAATAATGGAAAATTATCAATAAAAGGGAAGGAGGCATCAAGGTAATTAATAACGGTGCCTGGATATTCTTTATTTATTTGTTGAGCAGTAACTAAAATTATTTCTTTCAACTCTTCTTTCACATAGTTCCGGTTCAAAAAGCAGGTTAATTTATTGGCAGGTCTTACATTTTGATACTCCAAAAGAGGGAGAGGAACTCTACCACTAAGTTTTGCTAAAGGAGGTACAATGACAAAAGTTGCTATTGCGTACAAACTTAAGAAAAACAAAAAATTAATTGTGTAGCGTTTCCATAACTGAGCAAAAGGAGTTGTAATTTTCTTATAAATAAGCAAGAAGATAATCAGGACTAAACCCCCAATTTGAGTGAGCATTGTTAGGAAGAATACAATGATAATTAAAAGAATAATTCGAAGGATTAACATTCCAGTGTCGGACTAGTTGATTAATTTGAAGAAAAAGTCAATTTTATACATCAACCTTGTAATTTACTTCCTCAACAAAACCTTCTGAGTAGAAATTTGGCTGCCTTTGATAATCTTAACCAAATACAAACCGTCATTTAGTTGGCTTAAGTCGATAGTAGCATTTACATCTTTTTTAGTTACTTGGATCATCCTTTGCCCACTCATAGAATAAATTTCAATTAAATCATATTCACCATCATATCGCAAAATTCCTGAGTTGGGATTTGGGTATATTCTTGCTATATTTTCCGGTTGCTTAGCTAGGTTAGAAAGTGTTACTGAAGCCTCATCAAAAACCGGCCTGATCATCATACTGCCTTCCAGAACATCATTTTGCACCCAGGTTCCGCTCTGGTTAAAGTATAAATTTTGAGCACTGTTCGAATTTTTATCAAAGCCTACGGAAACTACCTCATCATTCTCTTCTCTATAGCCCACATAAATTCTACCTCCAATAAAGATGGGCCTTTCAAATGTAAAACGTTGAAACTCATTGATGCCTGCCGACTGGTTGACTAATACATTTTGTGCTAATTGAATATTGGATACATCATTAGTCAATTCATCCCAAACCAGTAAGGTAATATTTTTTGTTCCTGAATTTTGTGCAGTATTTGGAATGTATAAATCAATGGCCGTCATATAATGCTCACCTAAAATCTCAAACTCTTGGGCAATCTGGTAATTTTTGGAATTCAATTGAATGGCAGATTCTGCAGTGCCATCATCCTGCGCATAAAAATTATGTAATGGATAAATAGTGGAGATGGTATCATTTGCCCTAAATGTTAATTCCGGATAGTATACTCTTACGCTATTAATAGTTTCAAAAAACAAGCTATCGTTTGTGCCCAAGTTCAGCTGCAGCTGCAGGTAAACAGAATCCTCATTTTGGCTTTCCTGCATTAATCTTGTAATCAATTGTTCTTTATTTCTGCTTTGGACGGTAAAAATGGCTGTGTCCTGATTTTGTGTAAGGAAATTACCGTTAATCAATAATGAATCGAGAATTATACCCGGTTTCAAGGTGTCTTTCAATACACCAAAGATCTCCGTAACAAATAAAGGGTTGTTAGCATCTCCTGCCCAAAGGTTATTATAAATAAAGCTGGTGGATTTTAGGTTTTCATCTAACCAGGTTTCATTTAAATGTTTGAGAGGCACAGCATAATAGTTACCGAAGATACTTTGGGGAGCTACAGAAAATGTTCTGTCTTCATAGGAATCGTAGGCATTGTTATCCGTATTTACACTAATATTACCTTCATTTAAATAAATATAATCTAAGTTGAAGACATCATATGCCCCGGCTAAATTACTTAAAAGCTCAAATTTAAACTGGAACCCACTATGAATAAACCTTTCCTGATTCACCCTCACAAATTGCTGGTGAAATAAAGTGGCAGAATCTAGTCCATTACCTGCCTGACTAAATACCTGAATCCAGTTATTACTGGTATCTTTAAAGCTTAATCGTAAGGAATCGTTAAAATCAGGGGCTTGAGTGCCAAATTTCTCCTGCCAAAAAAAACTCAGTACTATATTGCTGGCAGCCGTATACGCAGATAAATCGATGGGCTTTGAAATTAAACTATCACCTATGCCTTGAAATTGCGTATCGTTAGAATAGGCATTTCCATTTCCATCAAACCCATCAAGTGTCGCAACCATTTGTGAAGGAGGCAGGTAGCCTTCATAACCATTGATAAATACATCCAGGCCATGTAACCATAAACTGGTGTCTATGATGTTATTTTTGGACTGAGAAAAATCATCCCAGAATGGTAGGCTAAGGGTATCGCTATCGAGAAAACTCCTTTGACTATAGTTATTAGTAGAATTTAGGTGTGAGATTGGTTTTTCAGTTATTTGTGCCAATAAACCTTTTAAAGGTATCATGGTAATAATTAATAAAAATCCAATTCTGTTGATCATATGAGATGTTAAAATTACTTTTGAAGCGTTTCCTAACACTATTAAAAGGTTAAATTTAATTGAGGTAAGTATTATAAATAACCTAAAATTATACTCTTTTATTGTTCAGTAGGCGGGAGTAAATCATCATCACTTTTTGATGCAACTACCCAAATATCAACTCTACTACCTGTTCTGATTTGTTCACCAGCCTCAGGGTATTGTTGAATGACCAAGCC
>JBBSPJ010000425.1:0-3534 GCA_038258905.1 Cytophagales bacterium | reverse complement strand
TTTAGTTAAGGAGTAGTCAAGAATTCCCTCCAATTCAGCTACGTTTTCATCATCTTGAATAATCGTCTCAAAAAACATCTTAAAGTTTTTAAAATCTAAATGCGTAAGCCTTTTTGGAAACGATTGTAATAGTTTATTTTTTCCATCTTTTAAAGAGGATGCATTCCTATAATGATTAATCAAATCAGAAAACGGTGGATATAGTTTTTGCTGATCAAAAGATTGCTCCACATGCTGTAGGTAAGCCAAAAGCATATATTTCTTGTATTCAAAATCCAATATACCTTTGGTTATCCAATCATCATCCAATTTTTTCATACGAGTTAAATTTTAAAGACAAATAGTAACAAAGCAATTCTTAAAAGTATTTTTTAAAATCATTTACCCACCAATATAAAAATAAACTGACAAAAATGCACAAGTAATTTCTACCTGAAACTTACATGTCATATTTCATGATGAAAATCTGCTATTTTGACACGTATTCGTATGTGGCATATTAAATGCTACCTACTCTATATAAATTGAGTATTAAAAACTAATCATAAGAAAATGTCAAACGTATCATTTAAACCAAATGAGGATAGGGTTCTAGTAGAACCAGCTCCCGCAGAAGAAAAAACAGCATCAGGCATCATTATTCCTGATACCGCTAAAGAAAAACCACAGCAAGGTAAAGTGGTTGCCGTTGGTCCTGGAAAAGATGATGCACCAGTAACGGTGAAAGTTGGTGACTCTGTCTTGTACGGTAAGTATTCAGGTACTGAATTTACTATAGAAGGTAAAGAATATCTAATCATGAGAAATTCCGACATTTTCGGAACTATTTAAAATCTAAAAAAATTTAAACATAATAGTTATGGCAAAAAATATTTCATTCGACTTAAAAGCCAGAGATGGTTTAAGAAGAGGAGTTGATAAATTAGCAAACGCGGTAAAAGTAACATTAGGCCCTAAAGGTAGAAATGTTATTATCGACAAAAAATTTGGTGCACCTTCAGTAACAAAAGATGGTGTAACTGTAGCCAAAGAAATTGAATTAAAAGATCCTATTGAAAATATGGGAGCTCAATTGGTAAAAGAAGTAGCATCTAAAACTGCTGACGAAGCTGGTGACGGTACTACTACTGCTACTGTATTGGCTCAGGCAATTTACAGACATGGTATTAAAAACGTGACTGCCGGTGCTAACCCAATGGACTTGAAAAGAGGGATTGACAAAGCAGTAAAAGCTGTTGTTGAAAACCTTAGAAAACAATCTAAAAACATTTCGAACAGTAACGAAATTGAACAAGTTGGTACCATTTCCGCCAATAACGACAGAGAAATCGGTAAAATGATTTCAGAAGCCATGGATAAAGTGGGTAAAGATGGCGTTATTACTGTTGAAGAAGCAAGAGGTACTGACACTGAAGTGAAAACTGTGGAAGGTATGCAGTTTGACCGAGGATATCAATCTCCTTACTTTGTTACTAATACTGAAAAGATGGAGGCTGAATTAGAAAATCCTTACATCTTAATATATGACAAAAAGATTTCCAGTATGAAAGAATTGCTACCTATTTTGGAAGCAGTTTCTCAAACAGGAAAGCCTTTATTAATTATTTCTGAAGAAGTAGAAGGTGAAGCTTTAGCTACTTTAGTGGTAAATAAAATTAGAGGCTCTTTAAAAATTGCTGCCGTTAAAGCTCCTGGCTTTGGTGATAGAAGAAAAGCAATGTTAGAAGATATTGCCGTATTAACAGGTGGTACTCTAATCTCTGAAGAAAGAGGTTATAAATTAGATGGTGCAACCCTAGAATACTTAGGTACTGCTGATAAAATTACCATCGACAAAGACAATACAACTATTGTTAATGGTGCTGGTAAAAAAGCTGATATTGAGGCAAGAGTTGGTCAAATTAAATCTCAAATAGAGAACACTACTTCTGACTACGATAAAGAAAAGCTACAAGAAAGATTGGCTAAATTATCTGGTGGTGTGGCTATCCTTTACATCGGAGCTGCTACTGAAGTAGAAATGAAAGAGAAAAAAGACAGAGTTGATGATGCTTTACATGCAACTAGAGCTGCCGTACAAGAAGGTATAGTTGCAGGTGGTGGTATCGCTTTATTAAGAGCTATTGCTGTGTTAGATAAAGTAGAAACTGAAAATCTTGATCAAAAAACTGGTGTAAACATCATCAGATTAGCACTTGAAGCTCCTTTAAGAACAATTGTTGAAAATGCAGGTGGTGAAGCTTCTGTAATTATTAACAAAGTATTAGAAGGTAAAGATGATTACGGTTACAACGCACGTGAAGATAAATTTGAAAACATGTTTGCTGCTGGTGTAATTGACCCTACTAAAGTTACTCGCTTAGCACTTGAAAACGCTGCTTCTATCTCTGGTTTATTATTAACTACCGAGTGTGTAGTTTCTGATGAAGAAGAGGAAGACAATGGTGGTGGAATGCAAGGCGGTATGCCTGGTGGCATGGGTGGAATGGGCGGCATGATGTAAAAACCCCTTTTCCTAGAAGAAAACAAAGGCTTTGTCGATTGACAAAGCCTTTTTTATTTTCTTTTCGTTATTTAAAGTAAATTTGAGTTATTATAAAAATAAAATCTATGGATAAGCACTATCTATTTAAGGACTATCAAGGATTTATTATATTTCTATTAGTCCATATTGGCAACTCAGACTATACCATGAAAGGATCTGAAATAGAGGTAATTCTCTCAAAAATGGAAGACTATTTCCCGGAAATAGATGACATGGACACTTTGAGGAACAGGTTTATCTTTTTATTGGATGAATATGCGAAAATGAACGATTCGGACATTAATCATATGATATATCATAACTACATTAAGTTTCGGGATCAGGAAATTAATTCTCAAAGAATTTTAAACGATTTACAAGAAGTAATCATGGCTGACGGATTGATACATGAAAAGGAAACCAAAACCTTTGAATCAATTAAAAAATTATTGGATTTGAATGAGTAAATTTTACCAAACTTAAAGCAGGTACATTACAGCTATAAAGTGAGTGATAGTACCTATTAAAACAAACATATGCCAAATGGCATGCGAAAATAACATCTTTTTATTGACATAAAAGATTGTTCCGATAGTATAGCTTAGTCCTCCACCTATTAATAAACTCAATACATGTCCCGGTAATTGCTCATAAAGAGGCATGGCTATGAATACGGCTATCCATCCCATTCCTAAATATAAAATCAAGGATAATTTGGGGAAACGATGCTTAAAAAAAGTTTTAAAAAAAATACCTACCACCGCAATAGACCAAACAATTCCAAACATTACCCAGCCCATTGTATTGCCAAGTCCTATAAGTAAAAATGGTGTATAAGTACCTGCTATAAGAATATAAATACTGATATGATCGAAAATTCTAAGCAAAGCTTTAGTTTTGGGGTGTTGAATAGCATGGTATAAAGTAGAAAAAGTATACATCAACAAAAATGCTCCACCAAAAAAACTACTGCTTATAATATGAATAACATTCCCATTAAGTACTGATAA
>JBBSPJ010000424.1:0-3548 GCA_038258905.1 Cytophagales bacterium | reverse complement strand
GGCGACAGGGGCTCACAGGGCTACAGCAATCAACTTTTCCGAAGATGTAGAAATCAACAACACCAAAGTATCTGCCGGTAAATACGGTTTTTTCACTATTCCAGGAGAAAAGGAATGGACGTTAATTATCAATAAAAACTGGGACGAGCACATGAGCGATGATTACGATCAAAAACAAGATGTTGTAAGAATAAAGATAGAACCAGAAGTTTTAGCAGAGAATCAAGAGTCTCTGAATTATTCGGTTACAGAAACCAACGATGCTAAAGCTCGCGTGGCTGTGGCTTGGAAAAAACTAAAGGTCTCCTTTGAAGTGAAAGCATTGTAAAATATAAAACCAGTATCAACACTATTTTGGTAGGTGGATCCTGAATTTTTTTATGAATCAATCTTATAACCATACAAGTAAAGGTTTGATAATTTGGATATCCCTAATAGCCTTCGTGCTAAACTTTATATGGGAAACCTTCATGCAGGCTTATATGACGAATATGACTACTTCATGAAAAGCATCTATTTTATCGGATGTACCCTAGGTGATGTAGTGCTCACATTTAAGATTTATAGCCTTGCTGCTGTGGTATTTAAAGACTGGTATGGGATTAGGAGTTTCAATTTAAAATCATGGGTGGTCGTCATTTTAACGGCTGGTTTAGTTGCTTTCGTAGCAGAATGGGTTGCCATTGAACTTAATTTCTGGAGCTACTATAAAAAAATGCCTGTCATCCGTTTTTTAGGAATAGGACTTTCACCGTTTCTGGCCATTGTAATTAATCCTACACTCAGTTTCTTTTTGGCATTTAAAATTGTTACGCTAAAAAGGAATAATTAGTCATTAATGCTTTGCCAATACAGATATCATAATTTCATACATCAAACACTAGATTTTACAAATCAAACTACAAAAAAAGGTGTCTATTTATTTTTTTACTAAAAAAATATTTTAGATGATTGAGAGAAAAAAAATGCACCTTAAGAACATGGTTTGTCCACGTTGCATATCAGCAGTTGAGCTAGTAATGGAAAAACTCGAAATATCATTTGTAAATTTAGAGTTGGGAGAGATTGATCTCAAGCATGTCATAGATGATGAATTGAGGCAGCAGCTAAATGTGGCTTTGGAGGAAATCGGTTTTTGGCTCGTAGATGATCATAAAAGCAGGATAATCGTGCAGATGAAAATATGATTATTCAGAAAATACATCATTCACAGGATGTTTTGGATGTAAAGTGGACTGAGTACATTGCAGATCAACTCAATTACGACTACAAGTATTCTTGGTATGCTATTTTTATCAGTGGAGATCATTATCCTTTAGCAATATATCATTTGCCAAAAAGTAAAGCGTATAAAAGAACTAATGATTAATGATGAGCATACCCTTAGCCAAATGGCTTTTCAGCTTGGATATAACGGAATTGCACAACTTAGCAGTCAGTTCAATAAAATTACTGGCATGACACCCTCTCAGTTTAAGAATACCACAGGAATAAAGCGAAAAACATTTGATAGCATTTATAAACTGTAGCATATATAAATATGCAATGGAGGATTATATCTAAATGGAATGATGGAAATGTATCATTAGTTAAAATAACTAATTATCATAATTAAGATGGGAGAGATTATATAAATACGCATCCTGGAGAAATTATTAAAGAAGAATTTTTGGAACCGATGAACATTACAGCTTATAGATTAGCAAAAGGAATTGCCGTACAGCAAATTCAAGTAAGTCGAATAATTAAGGGTGAGTTGGGTATTTCCGCAGACATGGCTACCAGATTAGCTAAGTTTTTTGGGAACTCTGCTGAATTCTGGATGAACCTAAATAGGAATCATGAACTTAGAAAAGTCAGATCTGAAAACACCTTCATTATTGATTCCATACAGACTTTTGAACCGTAATCACTGGCACTATAAAACTGATATCACTGGCATGGTCTGACCGAAATAGCCAATATTGGTTTTTTCAATTAATAAGCAGCTATTCACTCAAATTATCCTTTAGACTACCCAATTGCTCCTGAAACTTTTCGGAATTACTTTCTTTTAGCCGACTAAGATTCTGCTCAAACAGATACTTCCACCTATTACCTGACCATGAAACAAGAGCTGGTGAATAAGGCGGGAAAAGAAACCATGGGAATGACCCTAAACGGGGACATACTAGGCCCAACCATCCGTTTCAAGAAAGGTGGTTATGCGGTGATATATGTAAAGAATGAAATGGATGTAGAAACTTCTGTCCTTTGGCATGGCTTGCTTTTACACAATTTTTATGATGGGGTGCCTTACCTCACTACACCACCGATCATGCCGGGTGAAACACAAAAATATGAGTTCCCTCTAAAGCAAGCAGGTACTTACTGGTATCATTCCCATACTATGTTACAAGAGCAGAGTGGGGTATATGGATCTATAATTATTGATGCTAAAGAGGAAAGCCTGACGTATGATAAGGAGCTAGTCATGGTGCTCTCTGACTGGACAAACCAGAAGCCTATGAACGTATTGCGCAACCTCAAGCGAGGCAACGAGTGGTACAATATAAAAAAAGGGACAGCCACCCCGCTCAATCAGGTAATTGCGCGTGCCGGTTTGGATGCACAGGTCAACTTTTGGAAACAACGGATGGAAAGTGCTGATATAGCTGATATTTATTACCCTGCTTTTCTCAATAAAGGAGAAGAAATACAGGAATATCCGCAATTTGAACCGGGTGAAAAGGTGCGTTTGCGCATTATTAATGGTTCGGCTTTATATAATAGACGCCAGTCAAAAAAAAATAGCCTTTGCCGGAATTAAGCAATCAGATATTGCTGATAAAATTAGAGATCTTGTGCAAAAAGCACGTAATTCAAATAAAATAATAGAACTTAACTAAAACCACAAACAAATGAAAAAACTTAAATATGGAATGTTCGCAGTACTTTTTAGCTTACTATTTTCTTGCGGAGAAGATACGCAAGAACCAACTGGCACAGAACCTAAAAGTATGAAAGTTGAATTTACAGCTTCCGGGGATTACGAGCAATTCAATGGTGCCTTAGCATTTACATTAACAAAAGGAAAAACAACTCTAATTTATGTTGAACCTTTAGTATCTCCTGATTCCTTAGTTTTCGACTACCTGCTTCCAGGTAACTTTGTCAACGCCACATTAAACTTTGAACCACTTACAAAAGGTCTTACTGTAGAGTCATCAGAAAAAGTGGACTTTTTCACTTTTGCTTTGATCTCAAGACCAAGACTTGAAGGGGATGAAAATACAAATTATACTTTTACAGGAGAATTTAAAGTCTTTGTGGATAACGAACTAGTCAAAACGATACAACATACTCAAGGACAAAACGAGCTTTCTAAGACAAGTCAATATAGCTCAGAATTTTAATCTATTTTTTTTGGCGATCAGCCGGGCTATTCGTTGCAATCTTTTGCCCTTGAAATAAAGGGCAAAAGGATTTCCACTTCTATCCCTGATCGGTCGTGCATGGATCTAATGTCGATTTATCTCCCAAATCCCAAAAGTGGAGGTAAATATTTT
>JBBSPJ010000423.1:0-3551 GCA_038258905.1 Cytophagales bacterium | reverse complement strand
ATGAATAATTATTTAATACCTAAATGTAAGTTTATACTTTGGTATAAAACATGATATTCGTCATATTTTAAAATGATATAACCGTGAGTAAAAAATTCCTTTACTTTAAAAGATTAATGTCAATTTAAGCTACAACAACAAGCCTTTTTTATATTTATGAATGGCTCTTTTCCTTCTTATAATTCTTGATCTTTTTAACAAGATGAGTGCTACAAAATAGCTAAGAATGGAGATTGGAATCGTAATAAATAGATTTCCGACAATGAAATCTTTAAAATACTGCAATATGTTATTAGCCCATTCATAACTGAATAGGGTTGTTTCATCCGTTAAGGCTAAATTTTGCCCTATTTTAAAGCTAAACCAGTAAACTGGTACCACTGTTATAGCATTCCATACCACCATAGCCATTAGCATAGCCATTTTATTGAGCTGCCTGAAAAGTCCAATTAGAGCCAACCCAATAAATGTGCTGAATCCTGGTGTAGGAAATACTGCTATAAATGTGCCCAAAGAATAACTCCATGCAATATTTTTATCCGATTTCTTCGATTTAATGATATTCATTAAGTATCGTTTTAGTCGGAACCAATATTTATCTTTTTGTAAACGGAGAAGCTCAATCATAGTGGAAAGTAATCTTCATACATGGATTGAAGACGAATTAATTATTTAATAAGTTCAGGAACAAAACCCTAAAACTTGTTTTTTTGTTTAACCACCTATTTTTTTTGCTTTGTAACCTTCTTTATGTAGGTTTTCAATAAGTTTATCTCTAAAATCACCCTGAATGAGTATTTCACCATCTTTCACACTACCGCCTACACCACATTTAGATTTAAGCAACTTACCTAATTCTTTCAAATCATCTTCAGTGCCTACAAAACCGCTTACAAGACTTACTTTTTTACCCCCACGTGCTTTTTTGTCTAGCTGCACTTTAAGATTTTGCTGTTGCGCAGGCAAGGTTTCCTGCTCCTCCTGGCCCTCATAATCATATTCGAAGTCGTCAGATGTTGAGTATACAATGCCTTCTCTGTCTTTTTTATTCTTTTTGCTCATAATCAATGTTTTACATCAGTTTTCAAAAATTATTAAAAAGTGTCTAAATATGCTTTTTACATTTCAGATAAGTAAATTATAGCCTTTTAACCTATTCTAGTTATCAAAAGAAAGAAATTTCAAGGTTCTTTGAAAGTCTTCCGTAAGTTTTGCCTCAATATTAACAACTTTCTCAGAATCAGGATGCAGAAATTCCATTTTTGATGCATGTAGCATCATTTTATCCATTTCCCATTTTTCTTTAAAAAGCTTATTTTGCTTGTTACAACCATGCGGCCTATCTCCAATAATTGGATAGTTAATATGGGCTAAATGTTTCCTGATTTGATGCATTCTGCCTGTCTCAGGTATTACCTTAACCAGGGAATAGCGCGAGGTTTCATGCTTTCCTAATGGAACAGCTATTTCGGTTTGCTGTAATAAATTGTAATGCGTTACAGCTTCCTGTAATTTCCCATTTTCCTTTTTCAATGGATAATCTACCGTTCCTTTCTCCGGGATAAACCCTCTAACTATCGCTAAATACTCTTTTTTAATGGCTTGGGTAGCAAATAAATGATTGAGTTGCCTTTCCATTTCTGGGTTTAAGGCAAAGAGTAAGATACCGGATGTTTTTCTGTCAATTCTATGGACAGGGTAGACCTTCATGCTTAACTGATCTCGAAGTATCTGTAAGGCAAATTCATCTGCGTCATTAGCGATTTTACTCCTATGTACTAAAAGGCCATGTGGTTTGTTAACAGCCACTATTTGTTCATCCTGGTAAATTATTTCTAGTGATTGTATGCTCAATTATATTTTTATTTATTGTAAAACTCTATTAATTTGTTGAGCACAGTTTTTGAAATCCTAAATCCATTGTTGATCATGTGAATGATAATTGGAAATGCATCTTTGATTACTCCAGATTTTTGTGCTTTGATTAAAAATCCAATTGTCCCTACGATTTTGAGGCCATATTTAGCAGCAAATTTTCTACCTTTAGCGTCATCAATAATTAGTAAAGAGTTAGGGTTTTCTAATGCCAAAGCTATGGCACTTGCCTCACCTATATCTAAAATTTCTGATAATTCATCTATCTTTTTCTGATTCGGCTTAAGTATTTCTATAAATAGCGGAAGCTTTTCATTGAACTCCTTATTGATCTCATCTGTAATATAAACTCTAGAGTAGGTATCTTTTAAAAGTTGCAGAGAGTTTACGTTTGAAAGGCTTATAAGGCAACTGGTATCTACAATAACAATGCTATTCATTCATTATTTTCTGAATATCCTGATCTGATTCTCCAAATATTGAAACCCCATAATTACCAGCTGTTTCCAAGAATTCTCTCTTAGAAATTCCAACTAATTCAGCGGCTTGACCAGATGTTAATATACTTTTTTCGAACAAGCTAGTTGCAACTTGCATTTTTACGACCTTTTCATCAACTGATTCTGGTATTTGGATAGTTAATGTTTTCATATATGTCAATTAAACAATAAATATAACAAAATTTATTCATTTGTGATTCCTTTAAAATAATTAGAATTTATTAAAATAAGCGATTTATAAAATTATAATTATTTCTCACCCACTACCAATGAGTATTGTCTCCACCATCCTTTGTTACCTTCCTCATCCAGTGCAAACCATTTTCCTTGAGGATGGCTGAGTAAGAAAATGTCATTTTGCATCGATAATTTTTCTAATTCCTCAATTGGCTCGTACCAACTATGCAGTGCTAAATCCATGGTGCCCCAATGGATAGGAAACAGCGTACTGGCTCTCATTTGAAAGAATGCATCTACAGCTTCCTTTGGATCCATGTGAATATCGTGCCAAGCAGGATTGTAGGCGCCTATAGGCATAAAAGCGATATCAAATGGTCCAAATTTCTCATCTATTTCAGTAAAACGATCAAAAATACCGGTATCACCACCAAAATAAATCTTATCTGAACCCCATTCAATTACCCAAGAGGCCCAAAATGTATTGTTTTGGCTCAATAACCTGCCACTAAAATGACGAGCAGGAGTGGCAGTTATCCGAATGTCGTCACTTTGCTGAAAGCTATCATACCAGGTAAATTCTTTAATCTTCGAAGGCTCAATTCCCCAATAAATAAGCGTAGCAGCTACGCCCAATGGCACATAGAAAAATTGAGTACGGTCTTTCAATTTTACGATAGTTTCGTAATCCAAATGATCATAGTGATCGTGTGAAATGATGATCGCTTCCAGGTCAGGTAAATCTTCCGTTGCAATAGGTGAGGGGTTATATCTTTTGGGACCTAAAAAAGAGAAAGGTGATGCCCTTTTTGATAACATTGGGTCTGTAAGAATATACTTCCCTTCTTTTTGTAATAATAAAGCGGCATGACCTAACCAATTCACATATAAATTGCCGGTTGTATCATTTGGAATTTTATCTTGACCGGCTTCTGCAAAAATGTAGTCTTCATTTGGCTTAGATTCAGCCTTTCTGTTCCAGTAATCTTTAATAATACT
>JBBSPJ010000422.1:0-3553 GCA_038258905.1 Cytophagales bacterium | reverse complement strand
TGGACTTTAGAAAATGAAAGCGTTTGGAAAACTACTCATATTTTGGCCAGCAAATTATGGTTTACAGCAGGCATTTTAATTGTTTTCATGAGCTTTTATTTAAACCATTTTGCTAATGTAGTTGTATTTTTAGCTTTGACTGGAATTATAATATTAGTGCCTGTAATTCAGTCTTACATATTATTTAAAAAATTACCTGCTAAAAACAATGCAGAGCAGTAGCTCGAAGTACTATGCTTTTTTAAAACTAAGACCCTGTATTTTTTCAGCTTCTTCCATAAAAGCAGTCGTTAAGGATTGCTTCACTCCTATTTTGGCAAAGCAGCTTGCTGTAAAATCCTGCTCTTTTACACTCGTCTCAAAATCAGCTAATAATTTCATTACTTCGTTAGTAATGTCATAGCCATAGAAAATCTTGAAATCATTTTCTATAACTACCTTTAGTATCTTTGAATTTTCCAAGGCTTCAAAAGCTGCCGTTTTATAAGCATTTATTAAGCCTGAAACGCCTAATTTAGTGCCCCCAAAGTAACGAATTACAACCACCAAGACCTGTGTTAGGTTTTTAGAACGGATTTGCCCCAAAATAGGGTCTCCTGCCGAATGATTGGGTTCTCCATCATCATTTGCTCTGTATTTATCCTCAGTAAAAAAATAGGCATAGCAATGGTGCCTTGCGTCATAATACTGCTTCCTTAGCTCCTCTTGTATCTCTTTTATTTGCTCCTCACCTTCTACATGAAAACTCAAGCCAATAAATTTACTTCCCTTCTCTTTGTAAAGACTTTCTCCACTTCCTTTGATCGTATAAAAGTAATCTTCCATTTAATTTTATATATTTCGAATTATACTCATTTATTCAAATGGTGTTTAATGGTATTTTATTTTAATTTTCAAGTTGTGAAACTATAGTAGTTAATTTTTTATGACAAAACCTTCACTCATATGAATTCTATAAGCCAAAAACATCTCAAAAGTCGTAAATTGTGAAAGAATATAGCAATGATTTATAGTGTTTTTGAAGAATGGCCGGATCAACAATGGGAAGAGGAGAATAATATCTCTCTATTTTCACGTAAAGCATATTGGGATTTACAGATAACTGAGTCCAAAAATGTAAATGATATTGCTCCTATTCTTATAAAAAACGAATTGAATGAAATAATTGCCTATTGGTGTTTTGCCTTAACAAATAGCGAATGGATATCACCTTATAACGCACCTTTTTTTGAACCTTTCATCGGCAATAGTGCAAAGTTGCCTGAAATATTATCTCTAATAATCGAATATCTTAAAGAGAAGAAAAACAGCTCTATTGAAATAACACTTCCTCTTCATTTTCATGTTTTAGCAAATGTAGATTTTAAAGAATTATTGAGTATTGCTTCCATAAAAAACATTGCAGTGGGAAATTTATTACAAATAAAAGCTTCCAAAAGCTTTGGAGAAAATATTGCTCAGAAAAGAAAGAGAAGAAAACTTAAAAGCTTACTAAAAGAAGATTTTAAAATTAGTGAAGCAAAGCAGGATGAATGGGAGATTTTATATAACAAGATTATTGAATGGCGAAAATTAAAAGGGCATCAAAATCTAATGAGCAAAGAGTTAATGCTTTTATCTAAAGCAAAATTTCCCAACTTTTACAGATGCCTTCACTTAGAAATAAATGCGCAAACGGCAGGTTTAGTATTTTTTGTACAAATTAATGCCGGTAGCTTTTACATTTACTCATTAATAATTGATCCTCAGCTCAAAGAACAACATGCTTCTTTGCTGCTATGGAATGCACTCTATAACCTTGCTAAAAAGGAGAAAATCAGTCAATTTGATTTAGGTACTTCCATGTTGCCAAATAATAAAATCAATAAAAGGTTACTTCGTTTTAAACTTTCTTTGGGAGCAAAGCCAACCAAAAAATATACGCTAGTATGCTAAAATTGATCAAATGGCCAGGTAAAAATATTTGGGGTGGCTTGTTTATTTTCATCAGGACACTGGGTGCTTTAGCCATGCAAAAACTAATTGCTGTACTTTACGGGCCGGCAGGCACCACTTTATTTAGCCATTTTCAGAATCTAATCAGTCTGTTTACCCAACCGGTACAGGATGTGGTAGCGCAAGGAATAATAAATGCTTACCCAAATAAAGCATTCTCACGAAAATCACTTTATCACACAGCCATTATAGCCTTACTAATATTATTTTTTTCTACCAGCATCATTTTAGGGTTAACTAATTCATTTTCAAATGAATTATTCACCTTCAGCTTTTATAAATGGTGTCTAATTATTTTGGCGATATTAGTTTTATGTTTTCAGAGTATCGCTTCGGCTATTTTAATAGGACAGCAAAAACTAAAGACTTTATCCTTTATACATTTAATACAATGGACTGTAATTATTAGCTTTTTACTTTATTTAAAGGAACCATTATCAAATACACTCCTGTATTATTTGGTAATATTAGCACTATTTACAATCATTTTTTATGCATGCATCTTTAGTGAATTAAAGCATTTTCGATTAGCTAACTATTCAATTGACAAAAAGGTCATTCATCATTTTAAACAATTTTTGTTGATGGGTTTAGCAGTGTGGCTAAGTAGTAAATGGGTTGATTATTTCATTAGAGAATATGCCATTGAATTATTTGGCCAATCGGAAACCGGCTACTGGCAAGCGGTTGTGAGAATTTCTGAAGCCTACCGAGGGTTATTTATTAGTTTTCTACTTATCACTTTTTATCCCGCTATTTCAAAATTATTCAATAATAATTTAAAAAGTCTCAAAACACATGTAATAAGACAAATGAGATTGATTTCATTCTTAAGCACACTATTTTTTGTATTTGTCTATTTACTTCATCCACAAATTTTACAAATGCTGTATAGTGTTGATTACCTGGCTGCCTCTCCTCTCTTTAAATTACAAATTTTTGGAGATGTTATTGCTTTCCTGAGCTTTCCATTAGCCCTGGTATTAATGGCTACAGTTCAAACTAAAGCTTACGTTATTTGCGAAATAGTGAGTGCAACCACTTATGTTTTATGTATATATTTGGGTAGTGATTTGGGCATTAAAATATTAGTTTTGGCACATATTACCCGTTTTATAAGCTATTTTTTCCTTGTTTTATTTTTTACACATAAATCTTTAAAAATTGCCTAGTGTAGCCATTATATGTTTATGTTATAATCATGAAGCTTACGTAGAAGAAGCGTTGAACTCTGTATTACAACAAACCTATACAAATTGGGAGCTTATTGTTGTGGATGATGCTTCTTTAGATAATAGTGTTCAAAAAATTCTGCAATTCAAACAAGAAAATGCTTCAGTTAATATAAAAACTATTTTCTCTGAAAGAAATCAGGGCAATTGCAAAGCATTTAATAAGGCTTTAGCATTAACCAATGCAGACTATATTATCGATTTAGCTGCAGATGATGTTTTGATGTCTGATAGAATAGCTTCTGGGGTGGAAGCTATGGAAACCAATAGAGAAATAGCCCTAAACTTCTCAAATGCCTATTATATAAATGAGCAAGGGGATATTA
>JBBSPJ010000421.1:0-3555 GCA_038258905.1 Cytophagales bacterium | reverse complement strand
AATTTTTCTTTCCTGATAAATTCTATTTTGCTCTTTGTGCCATTCCTGAGAATTGTTCAAAGCCTCAATAGCTGCATGCTGAATAGGTAGAAACATACCAGAATCAAAGTTGGTTTTTACAGTGAGCACATGTTGTAAAAAGTCGGACTTTCCGGCTAACCATCCTAAACGCCAGCCAGCCATATTATGGGATTTGCTAAATGAATTCAGTTCTAAAGCTACTTCTTCCGCTCCTTCCACATTGAAAATACTCGCTGGTTTATTATTCAAAATCAAACTGTAGGGGTTATCATGGCATAACAAAAAGGATTTTTCCTTAGCCAAAGCCACAAGTTCTTGTAATAATTCCAAATCGGCTTTTCTACCTGTAGGCATATGCGGAAAATTAATCCACATAATTTTTACTTTGGATAAATCAGACTTACGGAGCAGCTCTATATCAATGCTTTTTTTATTTATAGCTGATACTTCATAAGTTCTTACTTTAGCCCCTACTAAATTACTTACTGAGGTGTAGGTAGGATAACCCGGATCGGGGACCAAAACCTCATCACCTTCATTTAGGTAAGCCATAGAAATATGCATAATTCCTTCCTTAGAGCCCATTAATGGGAGAATTTCATGATACTTTTTTAAGGATATTTGATAGGTTTTTTCATACCATTGAGCAATAGCCTTTCTTAGTTCGGGAATACCTCTATAGTTTTGATAGCCATGGTTTTTAGGGCCTTGGGCAAATCTGGCAAGAGAATTAATTGTAGCTTCAGAAGGTGCCAGATCTGGGCTGCCTATCCCCAAATTAATTACATTATCCCCTTTGAGGTTCATTTTCCTTATTTCTTCTAACTTAAGAGATAAGTAATACTCATTTACATTTGCTAAGCGATTCGCTTTTTCAATAATCATATTACTTCAGGTTAAAGTGGCTTCTTTTATAGGTACCTAATAAAATAATTCTATTGGCAAATTGTTCGGCTTTTATCATAGCGGTATCGAAATCTGATTTTCGATCCCAGGTAAGATCAGCATGAAAGCGATACTCATAAGGCTTTCCTACAACAGGCAAAGACTGGATATTTGTAAGGTTGATATGATTTAGCTTAAAAACAGTTAAAATATCTGCTAAAGTGCCCGGTTTATGACCCAATTCAAAAGAAATTGAAGCCTTATCATCATTTGCTGTTGCTTCCGATTGATTCGTAAGCACTAAAAATCTTGTGTAGTTTTGTTTATTGGTTTCAATGTTCTTTTGCAATATCTGAAGTCCATACAACTCTGCTGCAGCTTCTCCCGCAATAGCTGCTGTATCTTTCAGTTGATTTTGAGAAATATTTCTGGCAGACTCTGCAGTGTCTGTTGTTTCGGTAAGGTTGACACCGCTTAAGGAATCCAGAAAAACATTGCATTGGTTAATAGCCACAGGATGCGATTGAATATGCCTTATATCTGCCAATTGAACTCCTGGCAATGCCATTAATTGCATCTCAATTTTGAGATATACTTCTCCAATTATGCTACACTTATATTCATTAATTAAGCCATAATTTTGAGAAAGACTACCGGCAATGGTGTTTTCTATGGCCATTAGCGCTGCATCAGCCTGATTATTTTTTAGAGCTTTACATAAATCCCTAAAAGTCATACACTCCACTAACTGGATTGAGGCGTTGAAGTATTTTTTAGCAGCCATTTCATGAAAGGCTCCTCTTACTCCCTGAATGGCTATCTTTTTCATTTTGCTTGTTTAAATACAGCTATTCTTTTCATTATAGAAATAGCAACACTAAATTGCAAAATCTTAATTATACTTAAAAGTGTTTTTTAAAATGCTTATTTTCTTTTAGGGAATTTAACTTAGTTTCGTTAAGTGGTTTCTCTATATAGTCCAGAACTTGTTTGTAGGTATCTGCCTTTTGTTTATCCACAGGGTTTATAGATGAAGTAAGCATCACTACCCAAATATTACCACCAATATTCTCTTTATTTAAAGCTTCTAAAAACTCCCATCCATCCATTATAGGCATATTTATATCTAAAAAAATACAATATACTTTTTGAGGATCGTAATTATCCTTTAAATATTCAATAGTACTTTTGCCATGATAAAACACATGTGGGTGTAAATCAAATTTATTTTGAGTAACAAAAACCCTGTGTAAAAAAACAGTCATTTCGTCATCATCTACTATTAATGTTTCCATTATATAAAATTTCTAGGTTGAAAGATGGGAAATTTAATACACTAGTTTATGAATTTTTCGACTAAAGTCCAAATCTAAAGTATAAAGAGATTACATCAGTAAAAAACTCTGCCCCTCCTCTGCCGTGAATTTCCCCAGGCTCTACATCTGCACCAAAAGTATAAGTTTCGAATAATATTTCCGTACTTCCATTTGCTGTCATATTTTCAAAAGCATCAACAGAGTTGAAATAGGGCACTAGATTATCATCCCTGCTATGAAATAATTTAATAGGAGCTTCAGCTCTCCAGTCGTGAATATCATTATCGGCCAAAGCCGCGCTAAAATCACTACTCGGATCGTTGATTTCCTTTATAAATTCTTCTGTAAACACTATCTCCGGATTAGTACTAGAGATTGCGTAATAACCATTCTCTAATACTTCAGTGGCATAAGGCTCATTTAAATAATAAGCTAATCCTTTTTGGGTATAAATTCTGTCGTAAGAATCAAGCACCCATAGATACAAGCTTAAAGAAAGACCAATTTCTCCTTCAAAATTGAAAATATAATCACCTACAGCCGTTTTATGGTAGGCTCCTGCTCCCATCGCACTCCTGGTAATAGGGTATTCCTCTAAGTAATTTTCTTCAATGTATTTATGAAGAGCCATAGTAGAATTACCCCCTTGAGAGTAGCCCATCAAAAATAAATCGTCTGTTAAACTTACTTCCAGAAACTCTGCTAATTCTTTAGTGGCAACTAACATATCAAAGCTTGTGGTGGCCGCTGTTTGGGCATGCTCATAAGGATGAAACATATCTTTTGTGCTACCATAACCAATATAATCAGCAGCAGAAATTAAATAGCCATTTGAGGCATATAAAACAGCAGAGAGGTAAATTTCTGCACTTTCAGAAGATAAATAGGAAGGTGCTCTGTGTTCTTGATCTATTTGAGGGTTAGCATCTTTGGCCAAGGTGCTATGCTGAAAGCTAGTGAGTTTCACTGAGCCGGGTACTTCAGGAATTAAAACCAAACCTGATGCCTCCACCATGGTGCCATCATAATTGGGTGTAGAATAAGTAATTTTATAGGCCTCCACATCAAAATTGGCGATGTCTGAAATAAATGTATTATTTCCAAATCTAGCTTTTACCTCATCGGCTGTAATAGTTTCAATCAGTTCATAACTGATAATATTTTCAAAGTTTTCCTGTGGTTCGAGGGTATCATCGGAACAAGAAAAGAAGAGGATGAAAACAAAAAGAAAAGATAATAATTGTAAAAACTTTTTAGCTTGCATAGTATTGAATTTATTTCTGAAATATACTCAAATTAACTAAAAATTACATAAATGTTACTAAAAGATATT
>JBBSPJ010000420.1:0-3558 GCA_038258905.1 Cytophagales bacterium | reverse complement strand
GAGCGGGCAAAAGGTGGAGTCGGCCTAATCGTAACTGGAGGGGTTTCGCCCAATTGGCAAGGTTGGTTAAAACCTTTTTCCATCCGCATGACAAGTAATAAGCATGTTAAAAAGCATAAAATAGTAACTGAGGCAGTCCACAAAGAAGGCGGTAAAATATGTATGCAAATATTGCATGCTGGCCGTTATGGCTACCATCCTTTTAGTTTAGCCCCAAGCGCTATTAAATCTCCTATTACCCCATTCAAGCCTTTTGAAATGTCTGGCAGAAGGATTAAATCAACCATTAAAGATTATGCTAATTCTGCAAAATTAGCCCAAAAAGCAGGCTACGATGGCGTTGAAATAATGGGGTCAGAAGGCTATTTGATTAATCAATTTATAGTTAAGCATACCAATAAAAGAACGGATGAATGGGGTGGAACCTATGAAAACCGTATGAAATTCCCAGTAGAAATAGTAAAAGCAGTTAGAGAAGCTGTTGGCAAAGAATTTATCATCATATTCAGACTCTCCATGCTCGATTTAATCCCGGAAGGTAGTAGCTGGGAAGAGGTGGTACAGCTAGCCAAAGAATTAGAAAAGGCCGGTGTAAACATTATCAACACAGGAATAGGCTGGCATGAAGCACGGGTTCCTACTATTGCTACCATGGTGCCTAGGGGAGCTTATACCTGGGTGACTGAAAAAATGAAAGAGGAAATAAGCATTCCACTTATTACCACCAACAGAATCAATATGCCTCAAACAGCTGAAGAAATACTTGCAAGTGGGAAAGCAGATATGGTTTCAATGGCACGTCCATTTTTGGCTGATGCTGATATAATCATTAAATCAGAAACAGGGAGAGAAGATGAAATCAACACTTGTATTGCTTGTAATCAAGCATGTTTAGATCATATTTTTAAAAATAAGACCAGTAGTTGCTTAGTAAATCCCAAGGCTTGCCATGAAACAGAGCTAATAAGTAGGCCTTCGGAAAAGGTGAAAAATATTGCCGTAGTAGGAGCAGGCCCTGCAGGCATGGCATTCAGTACAGAAGCAGCTAAGCGCGGACATCATGTTACCCTTTTTGATGCTTCCCCAGAAATAGGAGGGCAGTTTAATATGGCTAAACAGATTCCGGGTAAAGAAGAGTTTTATGAAACCTTGCGTTATTTCAATCGGCAAATTGAGCTCTCCGGGGTGAAATTAAAACTGAACACTAAAGCAGCAGCAGAGGATTTAAAAGATTTTGATGAGGTAGTGATCGCAACGGGAGTGAACCCTCGTGACCCTAAAATCCCGGGTCAGGACAATGAAAAGGTGCTTTCATATATTGAGGTTTTGAAAGAACATAAGTCAGTAGGAAAGAAAGTGGCCATTATTGGTGCAGGTGGAATTGGTTTCGATGTAGCGGAATATTTGACTCACCCTGAAGAAGAAAACCATGATGATTTACAAGCATTCTTTAAAGAGTGGGGGGTAGATATGCAGGTTGAAAGTAGAGGTGGAATTGAAGGCAAGCCATTGAAAGTAGAAGCGCCACGACAAATCTTTATGCTACAACGCTCGGAAGGAAAAATGGGAGCCAATTTAGGTAAAACTACTGGTTGGATTCATCGTAATTCCTTGCGCAACAGGCAGGTAAAAATGATTTCTGGCATTCAATATGAAAAAATAGATGATAAAGGTCTATATATTAGTAAAGATGGGAAACAAGAATTACTTGAGGTAGATAATATTATTCTGTGTGCAGGACAACTCCCTGAAAAAAGCCTATTTAATTCTGTTACTGATTTAGGTTTGAAGGTGCATTTAATAGGTGGTGCTTATGAAGCTGCAGAATTAGATGCTAAAAAAGCCATCAAACAGGCAACCGAATTGGCTTTGGAAATATAGTTTTTTTGATATCAAGTCATAGGAGTCCTCCCAGCCAGATTCTCGTCAGCCTTTAATCGAAATTAAACATAAAAGGAGATAACAAGATTTAGTTATAATTGAAAATAATGATAAAGCTTGTAGTATTCTACTGACATAAATTTGTGAATTTGCAATGTGCCGGATAGCTGGGGGGTTCCAAATATTTTCTTTGTTCCTCGTGAAGTTTTGGAATGACGAGTGATTTGTTGAGATGGTAGAGTTAGTTCCAACTAAAGATAGATACCAATCCTTCCTAGGACAAACTCCCTCTCCTTTGGAGAGGGTTGGAAGCGGACTTTAATAGCATTCAAAACTAAAAAGAAAAAATTAGCTAAAATTTTGTATACTTGTGTCATATTTTAACTGAATAAGATTAGATAAAACCCAGTTTGTTAATTATAGCATCTCGAACTACCGCCTCTCATCATTCGAAGTTTTATGGCGTATGCCATTAGGCTTACAAATGGCTTTAATGGCAAAGAAATTGATAATTGGAACGCAAAAGGCGAGGCTCCGCCTTCAGGCGGTGGCCCTCAAGAGATTAGGACAATAGATGGGGTTGAAAAACCTTACTTAGGGTATTCTCCAGAAATGTCTAATGCTATGAATGGTCAGTTAATCGTGATTTCAAGTTTATGCGATTATAAGAAATGGGAAATGGATAAAATACGGAAACGAAAAGACAATTGATGATTTATCTAAGGTAGCGATGAACGATAATTTATTTCTTTATGGTATTATCACTTTAATAAATAGTAATTCTGGTAAAAAGTGATGAGGAAAGTATTTATAGTTTCTATTCTTACATTTTGTCTATTTCAATGTGTGTTTTATGAAAAACCAAAAATTGTTATTGAAAGAAGTTTTATCATCAATGAATATTGGGATAGATATAATAATGGATTGTTAATTGAACGTTTAATTATTAATGACTCACTTGATATCTCCGTTAGAAATATAGAGGTAATTTCTAATGATTTCTCTGTATTATCTGTAGATAGTTCTTTTAGAGCTACCTATAATGAAATTCCTGATTTTAAACCTAAAGATAACCCTTATAATTTACCAGATAAAAAGCTAAAATTTGACCAATTTAATGGTGGTTACTGGCGCTTAGACTATTCATTTACAAAATATAAGTTGATTAGTAAATTGGAGAAAGAAACTTGGTATAAATTTTCCAAAATGCCTGGTGTTTTTGGTGGGGAAATATATGTTTATGTGAATAAAGAAGGGAAAACAATAAATTTTTATCATGAAATGGGGCAAGGTGCATGGTAAAGTATTTCCATGTCGAATTAATTAAGTTTTTAACATTTAATTATCATTAGTTTAAATTAGATATAGACTTACAATTTTAGCTTTAATTAAGTCAACAATGTAAACATGACCACCGATACTCAAAATAGTGAATGGTACGAAAGTAAAGCCTGGCCAACGGTGATTTCAACTAATGATTATTACCCGTTTGGCCTACAAATGGCTGGTAGAAAGATGGATAATGTAGATTACCGTTATGGGTTTAACGGCAAGGAAATAGATAATTGGAACGCAAAAGGCGAGGCTCCACCTTCAGGCGGTGGCCCTCCGGGACCGCCTCCCGCACCTAATGAACCAGTAGAAGATCCGAATAGTGGCATTGTCTACGACTACGGT
>JBBSPJ010000419.1:0-3560 GCA_038258905.1 Cytophagales bacterium | reverse complement strand
GAAGCAGAAGAAACCGATGACGATAGAAGATTAAATAGGAGGGTAGAGTTTGAGATTTTTAGGCCCAGGGGGGAGTGAATAATTAACGAGGGTTGTTTTTATCCTCTTCGTTTGCAACGAGGAGGTCTGAGAGCAGCTTTTGCAAAGCTGAAAGTAAGATTAATTATTAGGCGATAGTTGTATTTTGTAATGTCATTTCAATCATAAAATTCAATTTTCTGCCCTCTTTCCCGTGGCCCTTGGCTCACAGGACATTACTAGGAAATGTCTGCATCACATAGATTTTGGCGGCATTTTTGCTTTCCTACGGGCAAAAATGCCGCCAAAATCGATCTCACATTGTACTTTTAGCTACCAAAAGGTCGCCACCTACGGGGCTTAGAATTATATTATAAAAGTTTTAACCTCACCTTGAAATCATCATACTTATAAAGGTAAAAGTTTTTTTAAAAATAACCTATTCAGTGAATTTCTCTAATAGCTTAATGGAGGCTCTTTGACCTTTTACAATGTCTTTATAGATGTTTTTATCTTGTTCTGATTCCTCAGCCTCATCAAAGGCATTTAAAGCTTTAAGGTAAAACATTTTGGCTTCTAGCGTTTTATCCACCATCATTTTAACTTCAGCTAAGGTTAAAAATTCATGATAATCAGCATTTTCATTGGGTTCAATCAGCTCCATCACTTTGAGTAGGCTCTCTTCAGCTTTCACTCTATGTTTATCTGCAAAACTAATAGGTAAATCAAAATCTTTAAAGAGTAAAAGATGAGTACTAGCTTTTCTTTTTAGGAAAAGGGTGTTTTCTGGGTCTAAAGTTAAAGCATGATTAAAGTTTTTGAGGGCTTCTTGCTCTTTTCCTTTTACATGCTGCAAGGCTACTCCCTTATAATAATAACCAAAGCCATTTTTAGGATCTAATTTTATTAATGCATCTGCGTAATTAGATAAAGTCTCAAAATCCTTCATTCTCGTAAGGCATTTACATATCAACAGAGTGAGTTTTAAATTTTCAGGATCATTTTCTAACTCTACTACAATTTTATTGTAAGAGGGCTTTACCTTACCCGAGTAGTACAAAGCTTTAAGTGACTCATAAATATTGTTGTTATCTTCTTTCATTTTCTCTAATCTACTCATTCCTTAATCATTGTATTAACAACATACCTTGCGGTGCTGTATGTGGCGATTTAACACAAAGTTACGAATCATAAAACTAGGTATGGCCCTTTAGCCAAGCTTTTATTATTTTATTTAGGTCGAAAACTTACTTAAGGTTTATCACTTATATTTTTGAGCTTCCTTATTAAAGGAAATTTATCCCTTAAATTCACCTATTGTTTTCGTTATTTGCTATCACAATATGCTTTACTGCGAACAGTAGAAATAATTAATTAAATAGTTAGGTTGCAATGAGATTTTAAGTTATAAAACGGACTTAATTATCTTGAAGGATAGTAATTTGAATTCCATCAGAGTTTAATTTATATGAATGATTAACCTTCACAGACTGGTAAATATTAAGTGCTTATGTAGCTGATTTGGTAATAAATAACCTTTTTTTGTAATTGACTTTTATCTTCAAATTATTGGAAGGGTATTTATAGTATAATCAGAACTTAAATAAAACATATCCATTGGGTACATTTTTGGTAATAGTTGTTAATGCTGATAATGCTATCTTGGTATCCGGAAATAATTCGCTCTCCTTAATATCTCTGGCTATAAGCGATTGGCCGCAAACTAATATCTCCACTCCGGCTTCACGGAGTGCCGATAGTATTGCCGTATTTGGGTTTTGGGAAATGCTAAATTCTTTCAAATATCTTTCATCTGTCACAATATCCAAAACAGCAGGCCCATGAACCACCACTTTTACTAATAAATTTTCTTTTTCAACACCTGCAATCCCATGTAAATTCATCATTCTGGCAATATTATTTATCCAAAATGATTCATTTTCGGGATCTTTGTGAGCACTCACTAACTCTATTAGAATCTTATAGGATTGCGTTACGTCAGGACTTTCATGCGCGTTTTCTATTTTGTAGATGCCTCCAAAGTCTTTTACTATTGGAAATTGCGCCTCTTGTGCCACAGTATAGCTGATTGCTAGAATTGAAATAAAAATGCTTAATTTAACTTTTAACGCTCTCATGTGTAAATATTTTATTTTTAATTATCACTCTAAATAGATCGGTCAAGACATGTCGAATAGAAATTCCAAGGAGAGATTAGCTCAGCCATTTGGAAGTTTTTAACTAACAGTTTTACAAGGAGAATTCTTTCCAGAAGCAAACCATTAAGTATTAATTCTGAATTCTCGGTAGGGTTGTTCTTGTTCATCCTCTAAAACGGATATCTTTTTTGCAATATTAAAACTATTCACTAAAGAACAATATTGTAAGTCAAATTTATTGTGACTTAAACCTAACTTTACGTCATAAGTGAGATGAAGGAGCGTATTTCATCGGGGCTAAAACCTTTTTTTGAGGATCGCCTATTCAGAATAAGTAATTTCATGAGCAGTTGAAATTTCTTTTGAACTAACCTTCATTCTTAAAATCCCCAATTTCATATATTTCTTTATCAGTTTTCAAGCTTAAATTTTCTGAGAGTTCAAACAAATGCGCCTGAGTTTCAAAAAAATGCATCATATACCCTGCCGTATTCACAAAGCCAACAATATCGCCAATTTGCGGAAGGTTAGGTAAGGCTATTTTTCGTTTGAGAATTATATCCCGCTCCAAGCAATAAGCGCCTGTAAAGTACACTTCTACCGGTTCTGTTTCGGAGGAAGCGAATGATAATAAAGGGTCTAACAAGAAATCGGCACTGGAGCTTTGAAGCTGACTCATATTCATTTCCAGCCCCACATGCCAACTGCCTTGCATATCTTTTTTTCTAAAAACTACCTTAGCGAGTGTCATGCCCACTTGGTTAAGCAGGGAGCGACCCGGCTCCATACGGATTTCAATTTTTTTGTTCTGAAGTAATTCTGATACACTAGCCTCATTTTTATAACGATAGTTAAATATATTTTCAAGAAATACCTCTCCATGTGCTTCATTATAAAAGGGGTAGGTAGCTAAGCTTCCTTGTAATTGCTTATCAATCATTTGGTAGCCAAGTCCATCGTTATTAAAAGTGATTTCTTGCCGCTCCCTTTTTACTGCTTTTTTAAGTTCTTTCTGGAAAGTTTCCCACTCACTTTTATGTTTTAGATAGTTAATCAAAACCCCACCCCCTATATCGATAAATTTTGTTACAAATCCGTGCGTTTTTAATTTTTCCGCAAGAAATATAGACTGACTTATTGCAGCTCCTCTTTCCTCAGTGGAATAGCCATTTAAATGAAAATGTAGACCTGTATAATGTAGATGAGAATATTGGCCGTTTGGAGAACAGTTAGTATTTATATAGGATTCTATTTCGTCTATATCAAAGCCAAATCGACTGTAAAGCTTTTCCTCATTCAAGTAAAATCCGCTTACACGGAAGCCAACAGGAGTTTGTTTGCCCAATTTTTGAGCTATGCTATTCAATAAATCACATTCATCCT
>JBBSPJ010000418.1:0-3561 GCA_038258905.1 Cytophagales bacterium | reverse complement strand
TTCCAAATTCTTTAAAAAGGCTTTAAAATTTTCTGTGTTAAAATCTCCCATTCCTTCATGGGTTAGTACTAATTCACCTTTGGCATTTATAACGTAGGTTGTAGGTACACTCTGAGAATAATATAATGAAGGTAGTCCTTTTGGAGCTTGATAAATTTCGAAGTCAAAGTTCTTTTTTTGATGTAATTTGATGGCTTTTTTAAAGTCTTCATCTACTGAAAGCATTACAAAAGCTACTTTGCTATGGTCTACGTCTTTATAGAGCTTATTAATACCAGGCATCTCAGCCAAACAGGGTGGACACCAACTTGCCCAAATATTTAAAAATATGACTTTACCTCTTAAAGTTTCCATAGCCACATCTTCTCCTTTAGAATTACGAAGCTGCATTGAGAAATCTGCTTTAGGGTAAATAATATCACTAGGAGATTCTTCTATTTTTTCCGTGTTCGGATCCATCAATCCAGTTGCCAATACTCCACGCTGTAAGAAACCTAGTACCTCAGTATGTAAGCCTGTGATGTATAAACCACCGAAAACGCTTAAAATAATTGCGTACTCAATTAAGCTTTTTTTAGTGCTTTTCTTCATATTTTATATATTTATAAGCGGAAAACAAAGTTTCCATTATTCAGTCGATACCTATTTAACTTCTTTCATTTTCTTTCTTTAGCCTCCGTAAGGAGATAATCTAACAGATCTATATCAGTTAGATAATAGAGCATTATCACTATTTTCAATTACATCTAAACCCTCTGATCTCCAGTTATATTCAGTCGTAAAACAGCGAATACTTGATGTAATCTTGCCTGATTATCATTTATGTGCTAAAATAAATACAGAGTGTTACACGAATTACCTAGTTAAATCCTTATACCGAATAAAGTAATTTGATTTTAAGAAACCAACTGTGTAATTTACTCAAAAATTATAATTGACTATGGCATTAATCAGGAATAGATTCACCTTATTTAAGATGAATACAGGGTTCTCTGGAAAATTGCCTGTTCCAAGCTTATATGTCAGCAATAATTCGGGCTCAAAGCCTTTCCAATTTACATTTTCATAAAATAAATCTAAGTTGATATGCATATAATTAGGTATAGCATATTTATTTAAAGCGGACTCTGTTACAGATGGCCTCCACTGATGACCAATACTAAATATATTTCGAAGTCGGTGATTTTCTCCTAATTCAATTTGCTTGGAATAATATAGGGTAATGGCATGATTATTTCCAAATCCTTCGCTACGTTCTCTTTTTTGAAAGCTAAATAAAAATTCGCGACCCCACTCTCGTGGGAACAAAAATCTGCCCTGACCAGTAATGTGGTCGTAGCCTAGACTTAATTTCCCTTTACCGAGGGAAGAAGATAACTGAACTCCAAATATTTGTGCCATTTCATCCTGTACATATCTCAAACCTTGATCAGGGTTACCTCCATTGCCGACCCTATTTTGTAGTAACCACTCAAATGCCAATGATAAGTTTGAGTCATTAAAATCGTAAGTTGGCTTTATGTACAGCACATTAAAAACATTATCTACGTAATAGTTCCAAAGCTCAACCCTTAACGACTCATTAATTTGATAATCGAGGTTCAAAATAGCCACATAATCCGACTGTGAATTTCCCATATATTCACTTTCTTGGCCATTTATAGCTCTGCCAACCGGATAAACCCCAAGCGTTTGCCCGATATTTTCAAATCCCTTATAACTTCTTGGTGCAATTCGATTGATCGCACCCAATTGAAGTGTCATTTTATCCTTCTCTTCATACTTATAAAAAGCTCCTTCAAACAGTGTAGGAATCATTCTACCATCTTGTCCATTTATAAAGGGAGAAAAGAAACCTTGGCGCCCCACTTTTAGTTGATGTTTTCCAGATTTATATCGCACATAAAATTCTCCTGGATAAGCAATTAATCGCTGAGTAAGATCCTGCACATTGAAATTTCCTGAAACATATCTACTTTCTCTTCCTGTTGTTGGGTCTAGCACCGATACATTACTAATTCCCGTATTCCAACTACTATACAATGCCCCTCCAATTTGCCATTTGGTTGAGAAATCATAACTGTATTTTAGTTTTAAACCGGTTGCCAAGGCATACCAATTCTGCAAATTACCCTCGTTAAAGGAATGCATATAGTAATTTCTCCACTGACCGCTGAGGTTTCCTTTTTTCTTTTCAGATTTTTTCTCTTGAGCAAAGAGGAGACTAGGTAATAAAATACCTAAAATAACGAAGGAGAATAATTTCATTTATTTTGTTTTCTTGATTTCATACAAACTATCATAATACTGGATGATGGGCTGAAAAGGGCCAAATTGATGTTGTTCAGCAGGAAAAGGATCATCCCAGGGGCCATAAGCGGTTGAGACAGGTTTTAATTTTAAATTAGGAAAATCTTTTTCTGTGTTGAGTTTAATAGGGCGGTTAAAACTATTAATATAGGCTGCTACGTGAAATGCTTCCTCATCAGTTAATTTCGGGTTTTCTTTTGTTGCAATAAGATGAGGCATATTAGCTTTTATAAATTGGGCAGCTGTTAAAATTCTATGCATGCCTGCTCCATCATTATAAGAATCTTTTCCCCATAAAGGTGGATATTGATATCCCTTTCTATATTCTTCCTTTTTCACGCCTAACCCGTCTGCACCGTGGCAAACCTGACACTCATTTATGTAAATCTGTTTGCCTTTATTAATGTCTGCTTTGAATGTAGGGATTTTAATTTCTACAAACCCTTTATACCAGTTCAAGGTATCATCAGGAACATCTTCACTTAGCCACTCCATATAGGCAACTAAAGCAGTCATTTGATCTGAATCAACAGGCAATGATCTGCCATTCATACTACGCTCCATACATCCGTTTATTCGATCTTCAAGGGTTCCAATTTTATTGTCACGTGCACTGAATTGAGGGAAACGCTTTGTAACACCTACCCAAGAACCAGAACCTGGTTTAGTACCTCCTGCTAGGTGGCAATTTTGACAAGCTAGATTATTTCCACTATATAATCTTTTATCTTTGTTAATTACTTGAGGCCCCATCCATTTTGGGCTTTCTGTTGCCAACAAAAAACCGAATCTAATTTTTTTCCCCTCGTTACCTTCGGGTAGATCTTTGGAAATATCTGCTATATGCCATTCTTTTTCTTCAGATGAAAAGTTATTAAGTATCCACTGTGGTGAAACATCTAATAAAAGTATAGCTATAAAAAGTGATAATACTAATGTCAATATTCCTGACACTAGTATTACAGTATATTTTATTAATTTCAAAAAGCCCATAATAAAGACATATTAAGCTGAGTATTTCTTATTTTCTAGCAGGTACTACAATTAGTTAGTGCGGCAATTTATGTCTGATTTTTCCATAAACATAGGTGCCCAAAATAGCTGATGCAATTACTACTAAAATTACTCCTACGCCATTGCCTAATAGTATAAACATAGGGCCCGGACAAGCACCAGTAATAGCCCATCCTAAACCAAAAATGGAACCTCCAATTAAATAGCGAGCCCAACTAAATTGCTTAGGAACAATAA
>JBBSPJ010000417.1:0-3561 GCA_038258905.1 Cytophagales bacterium | reverse complement strand
GAAGATTTACCTTCCATTACAATTTGTTTATTGAGTAATTTTTCGGTTGGTTCCGATAATGATCTTTTTGGTGTGATTAAGTCCTTCATAAGTATTCTATTTATATCATCAAATATACAGAAATATTGTCTTTAAGGTTGCGTATAATTTTAATATGAAATTGGACTCACTCTAAAGAAGATGCCTAGGTGTTAAAGTGATGAGGTGTTGAGGTGATAGTTGAAGTCTCTTTCAACCAAAGGCTGGCCAGCCCGCCAATGGGTGGCAGGCTATCCCAATGGTACAAAAGCTGTTCTCAGAACTCTTGGGTTGACGTGAGCCTGCTAAAGACTGACAAGCATCGTTTTTGACAAATGCAGATGTGAATGACCTTTAAAATCGCATTTATAAAAGATTAGAGTTAGCTACTTTGAAAGATAAATATAAGCCCCGCTCGGGGTGAAATCTTCTTAGCTTAGGGTCTCAGCCCTAGGATAGAATGCACCAAGATTGCCCGATTTTGGCGACATTTTTACTCCGAAGGAAAGCAAAAATGATGACAAAATCTTTCTACTACCATTAATTTAGTGGTAAGACGATTTTCCATTAGAAGGATCGGCCTTATTCATTTTAGGGATTTTGCATTTATAATTGGATTAGAAACAAAATGTTTGATCCGCTGGCTAGCGGAGAGTTTTTTTGTTTCCCAATTATAAATGCAAAATGCCGTTAAGAAATGAATACAGCCTTGAATTTTTGTTTCTTTTTGTTCAAGCAAAAAGAAAAGAAAGAGTCTTAGAGAGTATAAGTTTGAAAACTGAAAATGGATAGAGCATTATTGCTAAATTATTTTCTTTAGATGTCCTTAATTTAGTTGTCCATTAAATTCGCAGTAGAACCACTTTTTTTTAAAATTTTGAAAACAGGAAGGGATATAAAAAAAGCCCCTGAATACCAGAGGCTTTTTATTTAGGACTAGACATTGAATTAAGACTTAGCTTCTAACTCTTTTATTTTATTCAATGCTGAACCTGACTTGTACCATCCAATTTGAGCATCATTATAAGTATGTAAGGTTTTAATTACATCCTTACTTCCATCAGCATGAACAAATTCTAAATTTAAAGGCTTATCAGGAGCAAACTGATCCAAGTCTAAGAAGTTGATGGTATCATCTTCCTGTACTTTGTCGTAATCTGCCTCATTGGCAAATGTTAATCCTAGCAAACCTTGTTTCTTTAAGTTGGTTTCATGGATTCTTGCAAATGATTTCACCAAAACAGCCTTTACACCTAAGTGTCTTGGCTCCATAGCGGCATGCTCTCTTGAAGAACCTTCCCCATAATTATGGTCACCCACTACTATAGTTGGTATACCTTCTGCTTTATAAGCTCTTTGCGTAGCTGGTACCGGTCCATACTCGCCATTTAGCTGGCTTTTCACCTTATTGGTCTCCTCATTGAATGCATTTACAGCACCAATCAAGCAGTTATCTGAAATATTATCTAAATGCCCTCTAAACCTTAACCAAGGACCAGCCATAGAAATGTGGTCAGTCGTGCATTTACCAAGTGCTTTAATAAGCAGTTTAGCGCCTGTAATATTTTTGCCATCCCATGCATCAAAAGGCTCTAATAATTGTAGTCTCTTAGAGTCAGGAGCAACTTTCACACTCACTTCATGACCGTTATCGGCCGGAGCCTGATAGCCATTATCTTCTACTGCAAAACCTAGTTCCGGTAATTCAGCACCATAAGGAGGGTCTAATTTTACCTGCTCTCCCTTATCATTGGTAAGAGTATCTGTTAAAGGATTAAAACCTAAATCACCACTGATAGCTATTGCAGCTACCATTTCAGGTGAAGTCACAAAAGCGTGTGTATTAGGGTTTCCATCAGCTCTTTTTGAGAAATTCCTGTTAAAAGAGTGAATAATGGTATTCTTTTCACCTTTGTCGGCACCCGTCCTTGACCACTGACCAATACAAGGTCCGCAGGCATTGGTAAATATGGTTGCATCTAAATCAGTGAATATTTTCAAAAGACCATCTCTGTCTGCAGTAAACCTTACTTGTTCCGATCCCGGATTAATACCAAATTCAGACTTAGTTTTAAGGCCTTTTTCAACCGCTTGCTTTGCTATTGAGGAGGCACGCGCTAAATCTTCGTAAGATGAATTAGTACAAGATCCTATTAATCCCCATTCCACTTTAGTTGGCCAACCATTTTTCTCAGCTTCCGCCTTCAATTGAGAAATAGGAGTAGCTCTATCAGGAGTGAATGGTCCGTTTACATGTGGCTCCAGAGTAGTAAGGTCTATTTCAATTACCTGATCAAAGTACTGCTCAGGATTGGCATATACCTCATCATCACCTGTTAAATGTTCCTTTACTTTGTTGGCCTCGTCAGCTATTTCGTTTCTGTCGGTAGATCTTAGGTATCTTTCCATGGCTTCGTCATAACCAAATGTGGAAGTAGTTGCACCAATTTCAGCACCCATATTACAGATAGTACCTTTACCTGTTGCAGATAAAGATTTTGCACCTGAACCAAAATATTCTACTATAGCTCCTGTACCACCTTTTACCGTTAAAATACCGGCTACTTTTAGGATAACATCTTTGGCAGATGTCCAGCCATTTAGTTTTCCAGTTAACTTAACACCTATTAATTTCGGGAATTTTAGCTCCCAGGCCATTCCAGCCATCACATCAACAGCATCTGCACCACCAACACCTATGGCAACCATGCCCAATCCACCGGCATTTACAGTATGTGAGTCGGTACCAATCATCATGCCACCTGGGAATGCGTAATTTTCTAATACTACCTGGTGAATAATACCTGCACCCGGTTTCCAGAAGCCTATTCCATATTTATTAGAAACAGATTCCAAAAAGTTAAATACTTCACCGCTGGCAGTAAGTGAGCTTCTTAAATCTTCCTTAGCGCCTTCTTTGGCTAAAATTAAGTGATCACAATGTACAGTGGAAGGAACAGCTGCCTGATCTTTGCCGGCCTGCATGAACTGAAGCAATGCCATTTGGGCTGTTGCATCTTGCATAGCTACTCTATCTGGCTTAAAGTCCACGTAAGATTTTCCTCTTTCGAAAGCTTTTGTAGCGTTTCCATCCCAAAGGTGAGTATATAATATTTTTTCTGAAAGGGTCAATGGTTTATTTACCACCTTCCTTGCAGCCTCTATTTTATCATTCATGCCGGCATAAACTGCCTTAATCATGTCTAAATCGAATGCCATAAAATTATTTATTTTATTGAATGCTTTTATTAAATCAATGCAAAGATACGAAAACACAGATTTTTTCCTAGCTATAGTTTCAGTATAATTTTACAAGTTATGGTAGTTAATTATCTTATAAAATGCTTTATATTAAGTGATTAGATACTAGTACTTAAAGTTTTACTTGTTTTTTCTTGTTTACAATATTGAATCACTTATATTTGGGTATTAATGCGAAATCTGCTTGATTTAAAAGTCACTTATGTATATAAAATCAACTTTTTTAATAAAGCTTTCGATGAAAATATACTAAATGTACTAAAACAGCTTAGATTTGCATTT
>JBBSPJ010000416.1:0-3584 GCA_038258905.1 Cytophagales bacterium | reverse complement strand
GGATATTTACTATTAGGCAGGTGTTTAACAGGGGGATAAAAATCCCGAATAGTGCCTTTATAAATATATTGCCAATCCAGCAGAATGAAATGACCTAAACTATCAATAAAAATGGGTACAGCTTCAAATATTGATTTATTAAGATTATCATAAACTGTTCTTCCGCCTGCAAATGATATTTCTCTTTCCCTCGACTGGCCACCAAAAAATATACCTATTTTCATTTATTCTACCCTTATTTTGTAATCTTAAATCAATTTCGTTTAGTTAAACTTTTTTTTAACCCTCCAGCCAAAGGCTGGTCAGCCTTTGGCTGAGGAAGTTGTCTTAACTAAACGGCATTGAACCTCATATATTTAATCTGTTTTTATCAGATGGTTTTATTGTCTAATTAAACTGATGTTAATTGCAATTAATTTTAACCTAAATGTAAAAATAGTGGTTAGAAAATTAAAACCTTGTATTAGTGGCTTTTTTGAATGAAGTAATTTGTAAACTGGCCTATTTTTTAAATTACAAATGCTGATTGAAGCAATAGGGGAAACACCTTTCATAGGTGAAACCAAATTGATTGATCAATTTATTATCTACTGATTACAAACCTTTCACTACTTCTAATATCATTAGTTCTTAAATGCAATAAGTACATTCCATCGGCTAGCGATGATACATCAAAATTGATAAACTGATTTAAGAGCTTAGGTTCATTAAATTCTAAAATCACCTTGCCCTGTAAATCTGTAATTTGAAAAAACCCTTCAGAAGCATTAGGTAAATTTAAATGTAAATTAATGATGTTTTTGGCTGGGTTAGGGTATACCACAAAATCTTTGTTGGTAGCAGGATAGGCCGGTGGTGGCGTTTGTCCTATAAAAAATGAAATGTTTTTTAGATATATATTTTGGCCATTTTCATGCTTTGCTTTAAATGCCAATCTGATCTTTTCTCTGTATACAAAAGGTGATAAATCAATAAATTCATTTCGCCAGATTTGAGGTTCACTTTCATTATTACCAAATGCAGTTGCCAAGGAATCGCCTGATTTTTCATAAATAAGCGTATTGAAAGCCATACCATCTTCGCCAGTTACAAAAACCTCAAAAGTTTCGCTTTGCCTATATGGTTTTCTGTAGGCAATGTCAAAAATTAAACCTAAATAATTTACTCTGCTTACATCTAACAAAGGGGTAATTAACCAATCTTCCTGATTTTTAATTTGTGAATTTGAGGAATTGCTACTTACAGACTGCAAAGTAGGACTGTAGATCCACGAGTTATTGTCGTCTGGATTAAATGCGTACCAGTTATCCTGCTCTTTGTCTCTGAAAATTAATCGCAAAGGAGGTAATTCTTCTGAACAATCTACTTTATAGGGTAAAAATAACTCTGATTTAACAAGTTCTTCAGCTTCACCAGTACTAATAATTACTCTTAGCTGCCCCTTGTTATTTGCAGGTACTAATTCTGGAATTAAAAGTGTGGTTTTCTCATTTACACCTAATGTATTATTGAAAGTTTCACTGTATAACAAATTGCTATTTTCGAAAATTTCTAGCAAAAAGGAATTCACAACAAGTCTTCCGGTATTTTCAACTTCCAAATCGCTTATAATTGGTTGATTACAAATTAAGGGATTTGTATTTACCCATTTTATTGGGGAAATGCGTTTTAATGGTTTACTGGATTCCCCAATATTAAACTGATTTATATAAAGATTATTGGCATTTCTATTTTCAGCTATAATATTAAAACTCACCGAAGCTTCGTTTCTTAAATAGTTTAAATCAACGTTAATCGTGTCCCAATCAAGCCTAAATTCTGGGGTGAATTCTTCATCTGTTTTATAGGCAGTGAGCAAACTTGTATTAGAGGCAGAATACACCAAATGGTTATAGGATTCTCCACAATTAAAGGATGCATAAATCTGAAATTTATGGGGTAATGTGTCAGCTGATTGCGAAAATACAAAAGAAAGTTCAGGCCTTTCCATTTCTGTTAAATCAAAAATGGGAGATATAAGTTGTTCTCTTTGCCCTAAATTTTGCTTATTTTCAAAAAAAGGAACCCCGAAAAAGCCATTTAATGGAGACCACGTTTCCTCTTCGTCTTCATTTCTTACTTGCCAGCTATTCAAATTACTGTTAAATGTCTTTTGATAAGGTAGACTAACTTGGTCTAACTTTTGGATAAATTCATTTACAGAATTATTTTCAATCCGCTCATCTATCTGCCCATCAGTATAGTTTACTTCATATCTCAATTCATAATTACCCAATTCAACTATATCAATATTTGAAAAATTAACAATAATAGATTGATCTGCAGAAAGTGTATCCACGGCAGGCCTGGTTTCTACAAGTTCGTTATTGATAAAAAGATTTACTTCATAATTGGCAGCTGAGTCTAATCCATTATTATTTAATAATACTTTAGGTATGAAATCCTCACTGCATTTACTGGAATACTGAGGGTTTAAAGCCGTTAAAGCTAAATCTCTATTAAATATGGGAGGATTGTTTAAGCCTTCTGATGTTGTAAGGCTTAATCTTCTTGGACTATTTTCAATTACAGTCCTGATTCTTGATCTTTGATCATTCGTAAACAAACTCATACAGGCATCATCAGTATAATCCATGAAATTCTGCACCATGTCGAGCGTTTCGCATGTGGTTTTAGATAAATTACATCCTGTGCTGGAGGAGCTAGCAGGTGGTGTATCTTCGCAATAGTCATCAATGGCACAGCCTCCATCGCCCCAAATATGCCTTAAACCAAAGAAATGCCCCATTTCATGAGTGGCAGTTCTTCCTTTACTTTCAAAACCAGGGCTCCCGGGGTTTTCTCCAAAGTACAGATAATCTAAACTGACACCATCAATTAATCTGTTATTGCTAGCCTCTTCTAAACCAGACAAATTGGAGACGGGAAACTCTGCCCAGCCTAAGCTTGACCCGGCTAAGTCTGCCACCCAAATATTGAGATAGCTTTCCGCGGGCCAGTAACTTTCTGCACTTAATATACTTCTGTTTTGGTAACTATAACTACTTTCACTTCCTAAAACCCTAACAATTCCGGTAGTTTCAAAACCTTGAGGATCTTGCTTAGCATATATAAATTCCACTTCTGTATTAGCTGCTAAGGGTTGAAATTCTAACAGTGTTTCTGTGGTATCAGCATTTAATTTGTTAAAATCTTCGTTTAAAATGGCTAGTTGTCGATCTATTCTTGCCTTTGAAAGATTAGTTCCTATCCCGATGGACTCTCCTTTATGTATAATATGAAATACCACGGGTACTTGAAGTACCTGTTTTTGGCTTTGGGCTCGTTGTTGAAAAGGAACCGAATTACGGGCTATAATTTTTTGTTGGATCCACTCTTCAAAATTTTGGGAGTTGAGGGAAGGGTTTTTAGTTTGTCTTTCTTCTAATAATTCAGGAACTGGACATCTTTGCGCAATTACTGAAAAAGGATTTAAGAAATGTATAATAAAAATACCCCACAGTATTTTTGAAAAAATGATGAAATGGGGCATTCTTATCATGTTGAAATATTAAAATGAAAATTTAAATCTATAGTTATATTTC
>JBBSPJ010000415.1:0-3595 GCA_038258905.1 Cytophagales bacterium | reverse complement strand
TTTAGCTTCATACCTCAAGGCTTTAAAATAAAGATAACATTTACTTAATATCCCGTTTTTAAAGATTACCTCAACACTTCATGCAACACCTTCAAAGATTTTATCTCTTTTAAAGAATTACTGTGGATCTGGTAAAATTGCAGGATAATCTGAAGGAGTGCCCGTCTTTCTTTACCGTTTAATTCAATAGGGTCTGATAAAGTGCCCGACAAGAGTTCATCTAATTTAGCCTCTGTTAACACATCTATTTTAGTGCTATGGTAGGGTTTCAATTCGCTTAGTATTTCATCCGCATTAGCAGCTGAGAAGCCCAGGTAAACGCTTAAATCATTTAAAAACTGCAGATGGAAATTATTATAATTGGCTGATTGCTTGTCGAAAAAGAGCAGGCTTTCTTGCAGGAATTCGAACATGCCGCTATTAGGTTCTTCTTCACCTCTTAGTAAATTACTTAAAATTTCCGCAATAAAAATTCCTATGGTAGACTTTGTGATTTGATAAGGAATGCTTTGGTAAGGTTGCCTGCATTTAATTTCAGAGATTCTGTTAATGCTGCTGTTGGCTTTTTTATATACTACTAAATCCAGTAAAGTAAGGGGCTGAAAAAGGGCTATTTTATTTTTAGCTTTTTGTTTTCTTACACCATTTTCTAGATAGGATTGCACACCAAATTCTTCTGTATAAATATGGACAATTATTGAGCTTTCTCCATACTTAATATGATTTAAAACGATGCCTCTGGTTTTGTGTAACATGTTAATCCTATCCTAAGAACTTCAATTGAATTTGATATTTTTATTCATTAAATCAATCTGTCATCGTAATATCAGTTTATGCTGCCATGGTCCGTGTCTCACGAAACATCTTGCAAAGACTAGCTAATATTTCAATATCTTATTTTTAACTAAGTTAAGTTTTCTTATAAAAATACCTTTTACAAGCAAACCTCAGTAAAAAGGTTCGTGAGACACGAACCTTGGCAAGGTATTTAGCCTAACAATGATAGAATTCTTAATTCACCACTGCAAACTTAGTTTGATAGGTTTCTGTGCCGTCCTCATTCACTGAAAACACAATATACACTCCTCTTTTCACCCTAAAGCCTGAATAATTGCTCAAATTCCAGCTGAAAGTACCCCCATTTGCTTTGCCCTTATGAATAAGGTTGCCGGCTAAATCGGTAATCATCACCTCATTATTATAAGCCAAGCCTCTAATGGTAACTGAATTGTCTCTCGCGAAATTTACAGGATTAGGGAAAACCTCCACCGTAGAATGAGTGTTGAAAGCGCTAGTTGCATCTGTTCTGTAAGACAAAAACTGGTTGCTGGAAGCCATAAAAACTTCACCATTGAGCGGATTTATGCTAATTTGCGTGATATTTTCTTCTATTATAGGACTGTTAGATCTTCTCAAATGCAACAAATTCTCATTGATATTCTCATCAAAGAGCCATAATCCATCCCTTGTGCTCATCCATTTTCTGTTGCCTCCATCAAAGGAAATCTGGTTTACTCGTATTTCATCAAAAAGAAAAAAGCCCTCCAAAATAGGGCGTAATACATCCACCGATTGCTCTGCCAAAACACCTTGAAAATTTGTAAAAAAGCAAGCGCCATTAGCAGTAGCGATCCACAAGTTTCCTGATAAATCGATACTTAAATCCGTAATTAAATTTGAGGGAAGATTACCATTGCCTACAGTTGAATTAAGCATACGGCTTGCACTGTTATCTGAATTGGTAACATACACTCCATTGTTGGTAGCAAAATACAGATCCCCATTAAATAGAATTTCAAAATCGTTTATTTGAGTGGCTGGACTAAGATCCAGAGTAAACAGTATATCATTTGTATAATTATAAGTTACCCATTCATTATTTTCTGACCTTCCCAATAACCAAATATTGGTTTGCTGATCTGTAGCTAAGGCACACCAATCATTATCACCTAGAGCTGGCGTGGTAGGTAAGGAGCTGATGGTCTCAGAATCCCAACTGTATAGCCCTTCATTTTCTGCTAAAAATATAGCATTTCCAGTAGATAAATCTAGCGTTAGATCTTTAAACAAAGGCAAGGGATTATTATTTATGGTGCCAACATAGCTCCATCGTCCGTTTAAAAAGTAGGAAAAGCCGGGCACTTCCTCATTTAAAGTAAAGGTAAAGGCCTCAATCTGCTTTAATACAGTTGGCTTGCTTTTCGGACCTTGAGGAATGATGGATTGGGCATTGCTTCCAGTTACTTTCAGCAGTCCTTCAGAACCGGAGGCAATAAAAAAGTTGCTACCCTCAGATATAAAATCATTGAGAGCATTAATTTCATTACCTATGAAAATAGCTTCAAAGGAATTGTTATTGAATTGATATGCTTTATTGTTAGCTAAAAGCCATAATTCATTATTGCTTATAAGTAGGTTATTAATGCTCTCTGTACTCTGATATAAGGTATCCCATTCTTCATTGAGCAATTGATAAACAATAGCATTAGATGCGATGGCTATGATATTTTCATCGTAAACGACAGTTTTTAAAAGAGGAATTTCCTCTGTAGTAGAGATAGGATTTCTCTCCCAATTCTGAAAATCCTTGAGGTTCACTTCAGCATTTAATGAGCCTGTTAACAGCCCTTCTGAGGTACTTAAGTATAATAAATTTCCATCAGATTGGATGTGAGAAATGGCAAGAGGATTGCCAGATGCGCCTAAATTACTATAAAAATCAATGAGTTGCTTTTCCCTGCTATGGAATAATACTACGCCAAACCCGGTACCTAAATAGGTGGTATTATTTTGGTGAAAAATAGAGTTAATTCTTTTTGACCCTGTAATATCGGCATTTCTAATAAGCTGAAAGCTGCTGATGTTCAACTCCCGATCTATTATATCTATTGTACCATCCTCATAGCCAATTAATAAAATACCTTCATCAGCAATTGCGTAAATTGCCGTTATTTGAAGGCCAGTTAGGCCTGTTGTAGTACTTATAGTATTGATACTTTCATCTTCCTGGTCGTAATAGAACAAACCATTAGTTCCGGCAGTAAAAATCTTATTGTCTAATTGAGCAATTAGTTCTGAGTTAGAATAATCTGCATGGTTTCTCCAGGTACCCACAGGTATATTCTGTGCAGGAAGACAATGAATCATCATGTATAAGAAAGAGAGTAAGCATGTTTTTTTGTACATCAAGTTTGAATCTTTTAATAATAAATTGCTAATTTTTTCAATCATGAAAATAATGTAAATATTCTTTTAATATATTTAAGCTTTGCTTAGTGTTGTTATTCCAAATGACATCTTTTTAACCAAATCCATGTCAATTTAGGCTTGATTTCTTTTTGATCTTTGTCTCTGTATTCGGATATGCTCAATCATTTTTACATTAGATTCTGTCATCATTTTTGAAACCCACACAAAGCGTGGATCAAAAATGTCGCCAAAATCATCTATCATGTTCTCAATTACCTAGGGCTTGTCGCCCTGGGCTACGAAGATGACACCCCTAAAGGGGCTTTTATTTGAGCAAATAATTTCATATCCTATTTATTTAAAAAGCATTTTCTGCATCTTGGTTCATATTTATCCTTTTCTCCCA
>JBBSPJ010000414.1:0-3601 GCA_038258905.1 Cytophagales bacterium | reverse complement strand
GTAGAAAAACCGGTAGAGGTGATTGAACCAGAAATTAAAGAGCCTGAAGAACCAAAAATTGGCACAGTCAATACACTATCTTCAAGAACAGGTCGTTCATACGTGGTAGTTGGGAGTTTCTTTGATGCTGATATGGCACAAGATTATGCAGACGAACTAGCTCAGGATGGTATCAGTGCTTATGTAATTCCTCCATTTGGGAAAAGCAAATTCAATAGAGTAGCCATTGAGGAAACAGGTTCTTTTGCAGAAGCGAGTTCCAGAGCCACAGAGTTGGCTGGTCAGTTTAAAGAAACGCCTTGGCCATTAAAATATTGATAGAAAAAAAATATGATCTTATTGCAATTAACAACCGTACCTGATTCAGTTGCGGTAGAAGTTACAGATAACAGCGTTAATTTGTTTGATTTGTTATTACAAGGGGGATATGTTATGATCCCCCTTTTGTTATTATCCATAGCAGCAATTGCTATTTTTATTGAAAGGGTAATGACGATAAAAAAAGCGTCCAAAACTCCTGAAGGACTATTATCTCAGGTGAAATCATTAGTAATTGAGGGTAAAATGAATGATGCCAGGAATTTATGTTCCTATAATCAAACACCCATTGCCCGTATGTTGGAAAAAGGGATCTCCAGAATTGGAAGCCCTTTAAAAAACATTGAAGTGTCCATTGAAAATGTAGGAAAGATTGAAATCTATAAACTAGAAAAAAACCTTTCTCTATTGGCCACCATTTCCGGTGCGGCACCTATGATTGGTTTCTTGGGTACCGTAACAGGTATGATCCAGGCATTTATAGCCATTGCGCAGGAGGAAGGTTCAGTTAGCCCTAAATTATTGTCAGCCGGTATTTATGAGGCCATGATTACCACAGCAGTAGGTTTATCTGTAGGGATTATAGCCTATTTGGGGTATAATTATTTGGTTACCCAGGTGCAGAAAATCATCCATAAAATGGAATATACTTCCGTAGAATTCATTGATTTATTGCAAGAACCTAAATAAATTTAGATATGGCACTTAAATCTCGTAATCAGGTAGATCCAGCTTTTAGCATGTCGTCTATGACGGATATCATCTTTTTATTGCTGATATTCTTTATGCTTACATCCTCTTTTATTACCCCCTCAGGTTTGCCGGTAAGTTTACCTTCCAGCAAAACTTCTAATATTGTGATGCAAAAAGTAAGCGTAACCATAACCAAAGACCTCCAATATTTCGTTAACGATAAAAAGACCGCAGTAGGAGATTTGGAAACTGCCATTGCCAGAGAATTAAAGAATGCAGAGGAAGGAGTGGTAGTGCTACATATTGATAAAAGTGTTCCTACTGAATATTTAGTAAATGTAGCCGGAATAGCTGCAGTTTTAAAGGCTAAGGTTTCTATAGCTACAAAACCAAATGAATGATTACGCTCAAATAGAAAAGAAAAACAGTAGAATCGGAGTTGCTATCTCAATAGGAATTCACGTGATTTTACTATTGCTTTTTTTATGGTTTACAGTATGGGAAGAGCCTTATCCTCCTGCTCCTGAATTTGGTATAGAATTGAATTTAGGGTTGACGGAAACCGGCTCAGGTAACGAACCCGTTGCAGAACAACCCCAGGAAAACATTCAGCAAGTAGAGCAAGAGACAGTTGAAGAATCTCAGGAAGAAGTGACAGAGCCAGCCGATGAAACGGTAGAAAGCCCAAGTGAAGTAGAGCCTGTGACTGAATCTGAAGATGTAGCAGAAGAAACGGTTACACAAACGGAAGAAGCGCCCGTTAAAGCAGCTGAAAAGAAAACTCCTCCTAAAAAGCAAGAAAAAGCAGCCGAGCAAAAGCCTGTAGTGGCAGAAAAGGAGCCTGAAAAACCTAAAGCCAATCCTAATGCCTTATTTCCGGGCACTAGCACCTCTCAAGGTGAAAAAGGCAAGACGGGAGATCAAGGAGTGGAAGATGGCAAGGTAGACGCTAAAAACTTGATGGGTCCTCAGGGTGGTGGTGACGGCAGTCAATTGGATATGGCAGGTTGGGCCTGGGATAAAGCACCTAGACCAAATGATACTTCTGACCAGAATGGTAAAATTGTATTTGAAATTAAAGTAGACAGTAATGGTGAAGTTATTTCAGTGCGTTTGCTGGAAACCACTGTATCTCCTGAAGTGGTTAAAGTTTATCAAAATGAGGTCTCTAAGCTTTCTTTTAGCAGAACTTCAGGGGGAGCAGCTCCTAGCCAATCATCCGGAAAAATTACATTCCTGATTCGTTCCAAATAAATATGACATACGCGGAAGCTACAGCCTTTTTATTTGAAAGACTGCCCATGTTTCAAAGAATAGGGGGTGCAGCTTATAAAAAAGACCTTAGTAATACTTTAGCTATTTTAGAAGCACTAGGTAACCCTCATCTAAAAGGTAAATACATTCATGTAGCGGGAACCAATGGAAAAGGGAGCACTAGTTCTATGCTGGCTTCTATTTTAACAGAGGCGGGCTATAAAGTGGGTTTGTACACATCTCCACACCTCAAAAGCTTTACAGAGCGCATCAGAATAAATGGTGAGGAAATAGGTGAGGAAGCCGTAGTGCACTACGTAGAGAAATATAAACCCCTCATTGAACAATTTTCCCCTTCCTTTTTTGAACTCACCACAGCCATGGCTTTCGATTATTTTGCTACTGAAAAGGTGGATGTAGCAGTGATAGAAGTAGGCTTAGGCGGAAGGTTGGATTCTACCAATGTCATTCAACCTGTTTTAAGCATTATAACGCAAATAGGATTAGACCATCAGCAATTTTTAGGCAATACCACCATTGAAATAGTTAAAGAGAAAGCCGGTATAATTAAAGCTAACATCCCGGTGATTACTACGGTAAGAGAGCCGGAACTGAGAGCCGAAATCAAGAAAATAGCTGATAAAATTCAATCTACTTATTATTATAGTGCTGATAATTATACGGTTTCTCTGCAGCAACTTAAATCTCCCCATTCAATTTATCAATTAAAAAAGCTTAACGAGGTACATTTTGAAACCTTGGAAGTATCTCTCCATGGAGCCTATCAAATGCAAAATATGGAAGGTGTTTTTAATGCACTGGAAATTTTGAATCATTCAGGTTTTAATATCACTGAAGAGGCCACTCGTAAAGGACTTAAAAATATTATCAAAAACTCCGGATTAAAAGGACGTTGGCAGACCTTACAGGAAAGAAGCACTGGCCAAGCAAAAGTGATTGCTGATACAGGTCATAATCAATCGGCCTTTGATCATATTATTCCTATGCTGGCAAATGAGAAATATGATCAGCTCCATATTATTTTTGGCGCTGTAAGTGATAAAGTCCCCACAGATATATTGAAGCGTTTGTCTAAACATGCTAATTACTATTTTACACAGGCCCAGGTGCCCCGGGCTATGCCAGCTGACGAATTAAATGAATTTGCAAAGAAATTAGGCTTAAAAGGTGAAAAATTTGAAAATGTAGCCTCTGCCTGGGAAAAAGCCAATGAAAAAGCCGGTGAAAATGACTTAATATTTGTGGGAGGTTCTACCTTTGTGGTAGCGGAAATTCCGATTTTATAAAATGAGCAGACAAAAGTTAGTAAGGTTCC
>JBBSPJ010000413.1:0-3608 GCA_038258905.1 Cytophagales bacterium | reverse complement strand
TTATAAACAGCTCTCAGCCACGGTTTCATGCTGGCAGAGACGATATGGTTGAACTATTGAATATACATAATATTTACAATGAAGTGCACACTTTAGAGGGTTCTCCGCATTCCTTTTGGCTGGTACATCCTTGGTTTGAGCCGACTTTTGAGTACACCCTGAAATTTTTGGATAAGGTATTGAAGTGACTTTTTATTCTGAATACATTATTATTTTAATTGGAATGCTAAAAAAGTACATTAAAAAAAAGTTAGCTGTATAGTAAACTGAAAATAGAAGGAAAGCGTTATCTTTAATAATTGTTAATTTTAATATTATGGGCACTCCACAAAAAAGAGAATTACTTCATGATTATATTAATAAAGCAGACGATCGTTTTATTAATTTAGTGTATGCTATGGTTCAGGCTGATATGAGTGAGGAGGATTACGAATTAAGCGAATCTCATAAAAAAATATTGGATGAAAGATTAGCTGCATATGAATCTAATCCATCATCAGGCTCAGATTGGGAAGAAGTTAAAGATCGAATAAAACGACAATTGTGACTTATTCCATAGTTATTAAGCCTGAAGCTGAGCTTGATATTTTAAATTATTTTGGTAGTATTAAGAAAAGTAAGAAAATTTAGTAACGACCATCGTTAGACAGATAGAAAAAAGTCCTAATACTACTTTTTTGGGCTGATAATAGCCGATAAATTATCTTTCAATAAGAAGGGTTAGGGTATCATTAATAGAAATGAAAAGTAAAAAATTTGCCTGATTGACAAACGTAAAATAGTTATTATTTATTAATTTGTAAAAAAGTATCTACAATGGATATAGCATCAGAAAAACTACTTTTAATAGAATGGCTAGCAGGTCTCAATGATCAAAAAACCTTAGAGGAATTTATTTCTTTGAAAAAAAGGAGAGAATTGGATTGGTGGGATGAAATTAGTGAAGAGGAGAGATCAGAAATAAAGGAAGGACTTGCTCAGGCAGATAGAGGTGAAGTTGTCTCCCATAAAGAAGCTATGGAAAAATATAAAAAATGGCTTTAAAGATTGTCTGGACTAAGCAAGCAGAAAATGGCTATGATGAAATTATTGATTATCTTTCTGAACATTTTACAGAGAAAGAAATTCGTAATTTTGTGCGACAGACAAATCAATTTTTTGAATTGCTTGCTCAATATCCGAACATGTTGGAAAGCACAAATAAATACAAAAATCTTCATCGAGGACCGATTAATAAATATACCCTTTTAACCTATCGTGTAAAACCCCGAAAAAATCAAATCGAATTAATTAACATTCGCTCATCCAGAAAAAAACCTCTGAAGTGAAATAATTAGTTAGTTTGATCTAATAATAAAAGATACTCTGCATCTAAATATGAAACTAGAACACTTTGCCCTCAATATAAAGGAACCAATTGCCATGGCTAATTGGTACGTAGAAAATTTAGGAATGACTATCGTAAGGCAGCAAGAAAAAAGTCCTTTCACGACTTTTTTGGCAGATAGCAGTGGGCAAATTATGATTGAGATTTATAATCATCCTGCAGCTTCTATTCCGGATTATAACCAGCAGCATCCATTAATTGTCCATTTAGCCTTTGTGTCAGAAAACCCTGATCAGGATAGTAAAAGATTATCAGCTGCAGGAGCCAAAGAAGTGAGTAACGATTTGTTAGAAGATGGCTCGCATTTAATCATGATGCGTGATCCCTGGGGTTTGGCTATTCAGCTTTGTAAAAGAGGAAAAGCGATGCTGAAATGAATCGCTTTTCCTATTCAATCCCAATCGTTTGATCTGTTTGCCATGGTTCGTGTCTCACGAACCATTAGCAAAAGTTTATTAAACTGAAGAGGATAATCGCCTGGATTCTGTCTTTATATTTCGAATATTTTAAGGTGTAACATAAGGTTTAATATTATAACAATGATAGATAGTCATTTTACAATTTTATTTCCTAATTCTAACCTACTCTTGTAGTTAATTTTCGTGAGACATAATACATCCAGGCACGAACCTAGGCGTGTTGATAAAAATTCACCATTAAAGAGACACCCCACGTTTCCATGGGATAAAATCATCCTGATTTAAATCCATCGCTTTCGTGGTTTTTTTACCGCTAGCCAGGTCAATAATAAAATTCAAAATTTCTTCACCCATTTGCTCTATCGTAGCTTCACCTGCAATAATAGCTCCTGTGTCTATATCAATTATATCAGGCATCTTTTTAGCCAAATTAGTATTGGAAGAAAGCTTTACGACCGGAGTAATAGGATTTCCTGTCGGAGTGCCCAAACCTGTAGTAAATAAAATGATAGAGGCCCCGGAACCTGCCATGCCTGTAGTGCTTTCCACATCGTTTCCAGGAGTGCAAAGTAAATTCAAGCCCGGTTTCGTAGCATATTCTGTATAATCTAAAATATCAGTAATAGGAGAGGTGCCACCTTTTTTAGAGGCACCGGCAGATTTCATCGCATCCGTGATTAGGCCATCCTTGATATTGCCAGGACTAGGGTTCATATCAAAGCCTGATCCCACTGCTTCCGCGGAATTCGAATAAGCCTTCATCAAGCCCATAAACCTGTTGGCTGTTTTGTCATCCACACAGCGGTTAATCAATTCTTGCTCCACTCCGCAAAGTTCCGGAAATTCAGACAAAATAGATTTACCGCCTAAGGCAACCAATAAATCGGAAACATGACCTACTGCCGGGTTAGCGGAAATACCGGAGAAACCATCAGATCCGCCACATTCCAAGCCAATAATCAATTTATCTAGACCTGCAGGTTTACGCTCTAGTTTATTAGCTTCAACTAATCCCATAAAGGTTTTTTGAATAGCCTTTAAGAGCATTTCCTTTTCTGTGCCTTCTTTTTGCTGTTCCAGTATGTGCAGTGGCTTTTTAAAATCCGGATTTACTTTATCTAGTTTTTCCTGCAACAAGGATATTTGTGCATTTTGGCATCCTAAACTCAAAATGGTAGCTCCGGCTACGTTAGGATTGTTTATATAGCCTGCAATAAGGGCGCAAAGTGTTTCTGAATCCTGACGAATGCCGCCACAGCCACCCTCATGGGTTAAAAACTTAATGCCATCAATATTGGGGAATAATTTGGACTTGCCTTGTTCTATTTCAGATGAGATATTGAGTTTGCTGATACTTTCTTCTTTCCCGTTTTTATAAAGTTCGGCCATTTCCCGCACGTAATCTTTATATCTATTAGGCTTAGAGAAACCTAATTCCTCTAAAAAAGCATCTTTAATGATATTTACATTCCTGTTTTCACAAAAAACCAAAGGAATTACTAACCAATAATTGGCAGTTCCTACCTGTCCATCCGGTCGGTGGAAACCATCAAAAGTTCTGTCTTTAAATCGGCTTATATCCGGGGCGGACCATTCTTTCATTTTAGTTTTGCCTTCATAGCTTGCAGCACTATGTTTAATATTTTCTGTGGTTAAGGCACCACCTGAGCTAATAGGGGATAAGGCTTTTCCTACCAATACCCCATACATTTTTATAGGATCTTCGGGTTGAAGGTCGTTAATAGAAAATTTATGTTTAGCCGGTACATCATTTTTCATGGTGATGTTAAAGCCATTATATT
>JBBSPJ010000412.1:0-3620 GCA_038258905.1 Cytophagales bacterium | reverse complement strand
CCCGTCACATAAGCCTGATTGCCAGAAGCAGCTCCGGATTTACCTTCAATTTCACTAATTCCTAATTCAAAATTGGTTCCGCTAATATTTAAAATATTGAAGTCAGTCACTTCTCCTTCAAAATCACCACCGTTTGCTAGTGTATAAGGTATTTCGCGGCTAGGAATTATTTTTACAAGATTTTCTCTAGTTACTACATCAGTACCATCTGCACTGGTAATTGTGAGTGTTACATCAAAGGATCCTCCATTGGTATAAATATGTGTTGGGTTTTGTTCTTCAGATGTTGTTCCATCACCAAAATCCCATGAATAACTATCGGCACCTGTAGAAATGTATTCAAAATTAAAAGACTCGCCTGCAAAATAGACTCCTAGTTTATCAATTTTAAATTCTGCTGTTGGGCTACCGGTAATAATTTCAAAATTATCAAGAAGAATACCATCTGCTTCATAACTTTCAGGGAAACCAAAATCGTTTAATTGTTGATCGATGTATGCTACAAATCTGAAATTTACACTAGCGTTGCCTGTTAAAAAACTTACGTTGTAGTTAGATGCTTCAGGTGCTAAAAGTGTATCTCCATCAATAATTTGAGTGGTTTGCTTAATCCAACCCTGGTTTGCATTACTTGGGAAACTAAATTCTGACTGGTTGTTATACCAATTATTAGCAGCCTGATCATTAATTTCCCCTAATATTGTCCATGACTTACCTGCATCTAAGCTATATTCAATATTAAAGCCAAAAGGACTAAGATTTGAATCTATGAATAAATCAGTTAATGCATTATCCATTAAAAACTGAAAGCTTAATTGATGGTTTTTGGTGTTATCAGAAAAGTCGAAAGTTGGTGAAATTAAGGCGTTGATTATAGTATTATTGGCCACACCGATATTTTCAGATAATTTAGTTTTCCATACATTAGCACCAGAAATGGTCTCGTTTAGCGTATTCTCTGGTATTCCTATTTCCCATAAATTTTGATTACCTGCTAAAACCACAGTTTGAAAGTCCGTAAGATTAGTTTCAAAATCTCCGCCATCTGCAAGTAAGTAGGGAATAGGCTTATTTACCTGGTTCAATACATTAATAATATAGAATTTTGAAGGAGCACTGGCTGGGGAAGTAAAAGATCTACCGAAAATGTCCTCAACTCCACTGAAATAATACCTAATACTAGTACCGTTATTTGGTATTTCAGCTGAAAAATTTATACCATCTCCGGTGTCTGTCATAGTAATAGTTTCAGCTTCTGAAAAATCTGTGTAGGTATAAATTACCACCGGTGCAACCTCATTAAAAGTGGTGTCGCTTGTTATATTTAAACTTACTGAAAAAGGATCAGTAATATTATTAGTAATTTCATTGTCATTTTCATGTGATAGATAAGTATGAATCCAGCCCATATCTGCAAACATATCTAAAGCTACACCAGGGTCATGAATGGCCTCGCCTCTGCCAAATTGAGGTGACATAAGTGAGTTAAGATCTCCTGCAGGGTATTTGGCTTCATCAAGATGCGAATAACTAGACCCACCACTGAAGTTCGCTGGTGCAAATAGTTTCGGTCGTTCACCTAATGTAGTAAAAGATAATAAGGCATTGAAGAAAAGATCATCACCTGTTAAGGCGTCTGCTACCTCCTCACTTGCTAGTGGAAGGTCAGTTAAAAGGGTATTATCGCCCAATTCTACAAATTTCGTATAAATAGAAGGGTAACTGGTGGCTCTTACTCCCCAGGTTCCTAATTGGGTTTGCTGATTTATACCTGCTACGCCAATAAAGCCTAAGCCATGTCCAAGCTCGTGCAGCACTATAGATACAAAGTCAAACTGACTGTCTGGAGGATTGCCATCTAACCCAAAATAAAAATCAAAGGTACTGCTGAAATTAGAGGTGATATCAGCATCACCTTCTCTATTTAAACTATACCCTGCAAGCTTATCGGCTAATGGTATTGGATAAAATGTGGTATCATTGGGTGCGCCCGGAAAATCACGAACAAAGTTAGTAGGACCCGCTGAGCCTAGAACTCCCTGGCCTAAATCAGTAAAATTTGCATCTACATAAATTGTAACCGGAGTTTTTAAAAGTGAGGACCAAATATCCACTGCATACTGATAGGCTACTCTTGCTTCTTCAGTAAAGCCGTTATAATTTACAACTATATTGGAATTTTCTCCTGAAGAAATAGATGAACTTCTTGCTTTAGCATTTAAATAAGCACTCGGCGGTGGCACAAAGGTGTCGTAATGGTTATGGTCAATTGGACAAATTACGGGTTCAACTTTACGAAAAACTTGAGCTTTTACTGATGTTGTTAAGATTAAAATCAGTAGAAATGGGGTAAATATTTTTTTCATCTAACTATTTTAAGGGGTTTTAAATTGTAATTTTAAGGCAACAACTTATTGTAAATAAGGTTAACAGTTATTGTAAATCTAAAACTAATAGATAATGTTTAAATACCACTTTTTATTTCTAATATTCTTTTCGTTTTTGTCCTGTAAGCAACAACAAAAGGCTACAGGTCAAAATTTAGCTAACCAAGACATTGAATTACTTTTTAGTTTGAAAACTACCCCTTGTTTTGGTGAGTGTCCTGTATTTGATTTGAAACTTTACAGTGATTCCACTTTAGTGTTTGAAGGTAAGCAATTTACTCAATTAGAGGGTACACATAAAGCCACCTTAAATGAAAGACAATATGAAGCTATTACTAACTTAGTAAATAAGGTAGATTGGGGTACTTTAAATGACGAGTATGTTTCTGATATGACAGATTTACCTTCTTCACAATTTTATTTTATTAATAACGGAAATCCTAGGGATATTTATAAGTATGGAATAGAGCCTAAATCATTAGGGGTTTTAGGAGAAGCTATTTTAGCTTTTGTTGAAAATGATGTTTTTGGGTTGGAAGAGAAATAAATCCGATTATTCCAAATATTTATCGGGAAGTGGCTCATCAATTGTTTCGTTTGACCAAAATACATTCATAATATACCAACGATTGTTGTCTTTCAATAACTGAATGGAGTTAATGCCTCTGCGAGATATTGGCCCATCTTTTTCAAGTCTTACAGAGTATGTGCTAAAACAGTGTGCAATGTTTCCATATGCTTCTGTTATTCTGAATAATTCCTGCTCGTAAAAATCTTGACCAGATCTATTTTTGATAAACATTTCCTCATATTGTGCAGGTGTCCAGTAAGCATAGGTTACCTTGCCATCTTCTTCCCTCTGAGTTGGAATTAATTTAGCATCATCAGTAAATAAATACTTAAACCTTTCCCAATTCCTTGTCTGGTCACCAGACCCGGAAATTACCTCCGTTAACGCTTTCATGATGGACTCAATACTTTTTACATCGTTTTCGTATTTACTGGTTTGTGAAAATATTGTTATTGGTAAAATTATTACCAGCATTATTGTTAGACTTAATTTTTTCATTTAATTGATTTATGGATTTTAGAGATTAAAATAAGTAAATAATTATTAATCTATCAACTTAATAAGCTCCTTATTACTATTTAATACGGTTTCTAATAAATCAATAATATTGTCATAATCAAATGCTATTTTCTTGGCAGCTTCATTATGCGGGTCTAGCGTTT
>JBBSPJ010000411.1:0-3653 GCA_038258905.1 Cytophagales bacterium | reverse complement strand
CCGGCCCGGAATTTAAATATTTATAAGTACACCAACTGGCAAAATCAACATCCCAATCATGCAGTTTTAAAGCAATATTTCCTGCAGCATGGGCTAAATCAAATCCTGCAAAGGCTCCAGCTTTATGGGCTGCCTTAGTAATGGCTTCTAAATTGAAAAACTGCCCTGTATAATATTGCACTCCCCCCATAAATACTAAAGCTAATTCATCCTTATTTAGTGCTATGGTATCGAGAATATCTTCTGTTCTTAGCGTATTCTCACCTGCTCTGGGAGCAATTTCTATCAGAGCATCTTTCGGATCAAAAAGCTGGTTACCACCATGGTAAGCATGCCAATTCAGTTGGGATTCAAACACATATTGATCGGAAGGGAAAGCACCTGCTTCCACTATTATTTTATATTTTTTTGCTGTAGGTCGGTAAAATGAAACCATTAGGAGGTGCAAATTGACCGTAAGGTTATTCATAGGCACCACCTCCGAGGTCTTAGCCCCCATAATTTCGGCTAAAGTTTCTTTACCATATGTGTGATAATGGTACCAAATATCCTTTTTCTGAGGATTAAAGTGACCCTCCACCCCAAACAATTCCCAGTCTTTTAATTCCTTTTCTATAAAAGAGCGGGTTCTCTTCGGCTGTAAGCCCAAAGAATTTCCGGTATAGTAAATAACCTGTTGTCCATTGATAACCGGTATATGAAATTCATTTCTGAATTTTTGAAGCGGATCATTTTGATCCATTTTTTGAGCGTATTCTTTGCTGTTTTCGTATGATTGATTCATTTATTTCTTTTAAGCACTTAACATTTTGTTTAGGCCTATTGATTTAAAATATTTAACTTTCTATTTTGAAAAGCGCTATAAGATCTGATAAGTAAGCTCAAAACCTTAGGCAAATATATTAAGCTGACGTTGATGTTCTGCCTCAATGAGCATTTTTTTACGTACCAATCCTCCAATATACCCGGTAAGCTGACCCTGCATACCCACCACTCTATGGCAGGGGATTAAAATTGGCAATGGGTTTTTACCTATGGCATTGGCTACTGCTCTTACCTTTTTCACATCGCCTAATTGGGCTGCCATTTTACCATAACTGATGGTTTTTCCGTAGGGAATATCATTCAATTTTTGCCATACTGACTTCTGAAAATCAGTTCCATTTAATTCATATGCTATATCAAATTGCTTTCTTTTCCCACTCAGGTATTCTCCCAATTGCTTTTCAAAGAGTTGCACACACTTAGGCTTAATTCCTCCAATAGCTTGATTTTCGCCCTCTGCACTCACGAAATCAATTGATAACAACTGATCAGGTTTGGCACTAAGGAGCAAAGTACCTAGCTCGGTAGAAATATAATAGCCTTTTCTATCTTTCAACATGCGATTCTTTTTGTAGTCCCAACCAATTTAAGGCATTCTGGCCTAATAATTTATTTTTCACTTCTGTACTCAAACCACTTTCTTCTATTAATTTCCCGGGAGCTAACTCACCTAATGGAAAAGGATAATCTGTTCCTAATGCAATCACATCCTCTCCCATGGTTTTAATTAAAAATTCCAGACTATTAGGATCGTGCACTAAGGAATCTACAAAGAATTTACCGAGGTAATTTCTAGGATGAATAGGATTATCAATGGCACATAAATCTGGGCGCACATCAAATCCATGGCCTATTCTGCCTATAGTGGAAGGAAAAGAACCTCCACCATGTGCAAAAGCTACTTTCAGCTTAGGTAATCTTTCAAAAACACCACCAAATATCATGGAGCATATAGCCCGGGAAGTTTCTGCCGGCATACCCACCAACCATGGAAGCCAGTATTTTTTCATTTCATCTTTACCCATCATATCCCAGGGATGCACAAAAACAGAGGCCCCTAAGGCTTCAGCAGCTTCAAATACCGCAAATACCTCCGGTGATTCAAGGTTCCAGTCGTTAATGTGGGTGCCAATTTGTACACCTGCCATACCCAGATCATTCATGCACCGCTCTAATTCTTTTATAGCCAAGTCAGGTGCTTGCATAGGCAAGGTGCCTAATCCTATAAATCTATCGGGGTAGCGATTTACCACAGAAGCTATGTGATCATTCAAAATCATAGATAAATCAAGGGCATGATGTGGTTTTGCCCAATAGCTAAACATAACAGGTACCGTTGATAGCACCTGAACATCTACCTGGTGATGGTCACAACTTTTCAAACGCACAGTAGGATCCCAACAGTTATCTTCTACTTCCCTGAAAAACTTATCGTCCATCATCATTCGGGCACAGCATGGTTTATGATGTTCCAGGCTAATGAAACCGCCATAGCCGTACTTCTCTTTTAAGTCGGGCCAGGTTTTAGGTAAAATATGGGTATGAATATCAATTTTCAAAGGCCTTTTTTGCGCTATGTCATTGAAATGAGTCATTTTAAACGAATCTGGGATCAGTTTCCATTACATTTCCACAATTATCGCATGTCCTTAACTCTTCCGAGCCATAAAACTCTTTAAAGCGGGGTAAAAAGTCTGTTTCTATATTTTCCAAAGGGAAATACGTTTCGTGCAGTTTGTGATTACAATTATCGCAAAACCACATCAACCCATCTTTTAATCCAGTACCTTTTCTTTTTCTTTCCACCACCAACCCGATGGATCCTTCTTTACGAATGGGGCTGTGAGGTGTATTGGCCGGACATAAAAACATATCTCCCGGTTTTAAATCAAGCGAAACGGCTTTTCCTTCATCTTGTATTTTTACAGTAATTTCACCCTCTAGCTGATAAAACAATTCTTCTGTTTCATTAAAATGGTAATCTTTTCGGGCATTAGGTCCCGCCACCACCATTACAATATAATCATCGGCTTCTGTATAAAGATTTTTATTTCCAACAGGCGGCTTCAACAGGTCTCTGTTATCCTCCACCCACTGATTTAAATTAAAAGGTTTTTTAATAGCCATATATTCAAATATTTAAAGCTTTAGCAAGATATTAAATAGCGATACAAATTTTGATTATCATATAAATTTAATGAAATTATGAGTCAGATTAAAGAAACTCACGTTTTTATCAGATAATAATTATCGCTAAATAAGATATTGGTTTATATTATACCATACAGTTTTCATGATTGAAATGTTTAACAATCTCATTTAATTATGAAAAGAAGTGACCAGGAAAATACTGAAAACATAGGTAATCAATAAAATTAAAAACAATCGACAATGGATTTAAGATTAGAGGGGAAAAGAGCATTAGTTTGTGGCAGCACAGCCGGCATCGGGAAAGCCATAGCCCAGGCTTTTAGCGAAGAAGGTGCTTCAGTTACCTTAATGGCTAGGGACAAAGAGAAACTCAATGGAGTGAAGAATCACTTAATAGCCAAAACCGGGCAGGACCATCATATTTTAGTGGCTGATTTTAACGATCCCGAGGCCGTGAAAAGCTTAATTAATGACTACTGTAAGGAACATCAGGTGGATATATTAATTAATAATACAGGAGGGCCAAAACCCAATCCTGCACATGAATCGCCAGTGGAAGATTATTTACAAGCCTTTCAACAGCACCTTGTTTGCAACCAACATTTGCTTCAAGCAGTTCTGCCGGGTATGAAAAAAGGTGGGTTCGGACGTATCATTAATATTATCTCCACTTCGGT
>JBBSPJ010000410.1:0-3656 GCA_038258905.1 Cytophagales bacterium | reverse complement strand
TTTGTTGAATAAATAGCGCAAATCAGTGGACTTATGGCTCGAATTATAGATTTTCTCACCCTAATGTCGCCACCACGAGGTTTTCAAGAAACGAAATAAGCAAGCAGTAGAAACCCTTTGACGTCCTTTGATTTGACAATGAGACCATTTTCTCGATTGATAGAATAAAAAAAGGGTTAGCAATGCTAACCCTTTTTTTTAATTGAGATAAAGAAATTATTATTCTTCGATAACTTCTTCAGTACCTTCTTCAACTTCTTCAGCTGCATCTTCCATTGCATCTTCAGTTTCTTCAGCTGCATCTTCTACTGCTTCTTCAGTTTCTTCGGCTGCCTCTTCTATTTGATCTTCAGCTTTTTCTTTTTCGCTTTTGTTGTCACATGATACTACTGCAAAAGAGAATGCAGCTAACATGAATAGTGTGAATAATTTTTTCATAGTTTAATCAGATTTAGGATTTTGAACATCAAAGTTAGATAATTTTTTAATCTAAAAACTAATAAAATCTTATTTTTTTCTAAAAACTAGTTTAATTGGAACTCCTTCAAAGTCAAAATGCTCTCTTAAGCGGTTTTCCAGGTACCTTTCATAAGGCGTTTTAATATACTGCGGTAAATTACAAAAGAAAGCAAAAACCGGTGTGAAAGTAGGTAACTGTGTAACATATTTTATTTTAATATGCTTTCCTTTTAATGCCGGTGGCGGATATTTTTCAATCTCCTTTAACATTACCTCATTTAAAGCAGAAGTAGTAACCTTTTCATTTCGGCTCTCACAAATTTTCATAGCCAATTCAATGGCCTGAAAAATCCTTTGTTTCAGAATTACTGATGTGAAGATAATTGGAATAAAATCTAAAGGCCCCAGTTTATGTTGAATTTCCTTTTTGTAAGTATCATGGGTTTTGCCATCTTTTTCTATCAAATCCCACTTGTTGATCATGATCATGATCCCTTTTTTATTCTTATGTGCCAAAGAGATAATTTGCATATCCTGCGCTTCAAAGCCTCTTTCAGCATCAATCATAATGATACAGACATCACTATCTTCCAATGCTTGAATAGCTCTTATCGTAGAATAAAACTCGATATCATCCTTAAGCTTGGTTTTCTTTCTTAAACCAGCTGTATCTGTTAAGATGAAGTCCTTTCCGTACAATTTATAATGCGTGTTAATGGAATCTCTGGTTGTACCGGCTATATCTGTAACGATAGTACGCTCCCTACCCACAAGAGCATTCAAAAATGATGATTTACCAGCATTAGGCCTCCCTAAAATAGCTATTCTAGGTACTCCTGCATAAGGATCTTCATGGTTCTGATCCAGAATCTTTACCACTTCGTCCAGAATCTCACCGGTTCCTGAACCATTGGCTGAGGAAACAGGAAAAACCTCATCAAAGCCCATGGCATAAAACTCACCTGAGGTATAACTCTTTTCCGGAGTATCTGCTTTATTGGCAACCACAAAAACCGGCTTGTTAATTTCCCTTACTATCTTAGCAAAATCTTTGTCCAGCCCTGTTAATCCTGTATGGCAATCTACCATGAACAAAATAACAGCAGCCTCATTCAGTGCTTCCTTTACCTGCTTTCTGATTTCAGATTCAAATACATCTTCTGATCCGGTGACATAGCCTCCGGTATCGATCACTGTAAATTTCTTACCATTCCACTGCGCCTCACCATATTGTCTGTCACGAGTTACACCCGATTCATTATCCATGATGGCTTGCTTCCTTTCAACCAATCTATTAAAAAAGGTAGATTTACCTACATTGGGTCTACCTACTATTGCTACTATATTTGACATTTTAATTACGAATTACAAAATTTAATTACGAATTACGAATTGTTTAATTAGGATTTAGACCATCATATAAATGAAATTTCTGATGATTTACAATCCCTTTTCTTTCATTGTTTTTTGAATAGATCCTATTATTTTCATGAGCTCTTCACACCTCAAAATCATATTATTTGCCACAGCTAATTCTAAAAATCCAGAGTCTCTTATTAATCTTAACCAGTAATGAGATTCTCTTGATTCTTTATAGGATATTGCTAGTTTAGCAAAAAAATCCCTCCTTGATTGTCCACCAATCGCTTCTTCTACATTTGCGCCAATTGATGTTCCTGCTTTTAAAAGTTGAGTTGATATTTCAAAGTGAGTATCTTTCTTCAACAATTGTGCTATTTTAATAATATCTAATGCAAACTGATAACTTTTTTCTTGAATTACATTATTTGATTTCATGTTTTGGGGCGTTTAAATTAAAGTTAAGATTGAAGACTTTAATATTAAAAATTAACTCCAAAATTACAATGAACAAATTCGTAATTCTCTCATTATCAATTCGTAATTAATACCTAATATCCGAAACGTTTTAGTTTCAGATCTTTCTTCCTCCAATCCTGCTCTACTTTTACGAATGTTTCCAGGTGTACCTGTTTAGCAAAAAAAGTTTCTAATTCTGCCCTAGATTCAATACCCACCTTTTTAAGGGCCTCTCCCCCTTTGCCGATAATAATCCCTTTTTGAGATTTTCTCTCCACATAAATTTCAGCTCTTATGCGGATAATCTTTTCGTCTTCTTTGAATTCGGTTACCACTACCTCACAACTATAGGGTACCTCTTTTTTATAATTTTTAAATATTTTCTCACGAACAATTTCCTCCACAAAAAACTTTTCAGGTTTATCTGTCAGCTCTTCCTTAGGGAAATAGGCCGGATGTTCAGGCATTAAATCAATCAACATTTTAAAAAGCTCGTTGATATTCAACTCTTCTAGGGCTGAAATCATGATCTGCTGGTCAGGCTTAATAATATCTGCCCAGTATTTCATTTTATCTTCTGCCTGGCTTCCTTTAGATTGATCTATTTTATTCATCACTAAAATAGTAGGGATGTCAGACTTTGCGATAGTATCAATTAAAGTATCGCCTTCCTCATATTTTTCATATAAATCAGTCACAAAAAGCAACACATCTGCATCTTCCAATGCGCTTTTCACAAATTTCATCATTGATTGATGCAACTCATATTGTGGCTTCAGAATGCCAGGTGTATCGGAATACACAATTTGAAAATCCTCACCACTTAAAATCCCCATAATTCTATGTCGGGTAGTCTGGGCTTTTGAGGTAATAATCGAGAGCCTCTCGCCTACCATGGCATTCATTAGGGTAGATTTACCCACATTGGGTTTCCCTACTATGCTGACATAGCCTGCTTTATGTGATTTTTCTTCCATTAAAAATATTTTCTTCACAAAGGTACTTGTTTTTTCGAAACTTTGCATTACCTTTGTATTCCTTTTGAGGGAAACATCTAGAAATTATGTGAAAAGATGCAGAAATCAAGAGTAAATATATTGCGAGATGGAGCAGTTGGTAGCTCGTTGGGCTCATAACCCAAAGGTCGCAGGTTCGAGTCCTGCTCTCGCTACTAATAAGGGGTTAACTAGAAATAGTTAACCTTTTTTTATGTCTAATTTGTTTTGGTAGATGCAGACTTATACTGTTTATATCCTATACTCTGAGAAAATTGATCAATTCTATCGTGGTCAAACGAAGGATTTTAATGATAGATTGACCAGGCATAATAACGGTGATGAAAAATTCACACAAAAAGGAATGCCATGGAGATTAATTTG
>JBBSPJ010000409.1:0-3672 GCA_038258905.1 Cytophagales bacterium | reverse complement strand
TAGATGCTACACAAAAAATTAAAAGTTTATCCGCATTAGGTGAGTACACCGGTGAGTTAGGAGATACTTCTATCGAAATTAAAATCGACAAAAAGAAAAAGACTTTGCATGTGATTGACCGAGGAATCGGGATGACAGGCGAAGAAATTAAAAAATACATTAATCAAATTGCTTTTTCTGGAGCTACCGAATTTGTTGAGAAATACAAAGAGAAAGGCGAAGGTGCAGGTATCATCGGTCATTTTGGTTTAGGGTTTTATTCTGCCTTTATGGTGGCCAGCAAAGTGGAGATCAAATCTCTCTCAAGAGAAGAAGGCGCCACCCCGGCTCATTGGGTATGCGATGGTAGCACTGAGTTTGAGTTGACTGATGGCGACAGAAAAGAAAGAGGCTCAGAAGTAATTCTGCATATAAACGAAGACTCTGTGGAATTTTTAGAGGAGCACAGGGTAAGAAGCGTGTTGGATAAATACTGTAAATTCTTACCTGTTCCAATCGTTTTTGGTGAGAAAGAAGAAACCATCAAAGAAGGCGAAGGCGATGATGCCAAGGAGAAAAAAATCACTAAGCCTGATGTAATCAATAACCCGAATCCACTTTGGACAAAATCTCCAAATGATCTGAAAGATGAAGATTACATCAGTTTCTACAAAGAATTATATCCCTTCAGTGATGACCCGTTGTTCTGGATTCATCTCAATGTGGATTTTCCATTCAATTTAACAGGGATTTTATACTTCCCTAAAATTAAAAATGAACTGGAAATTCAGAAAAACAAAATTCAATTGTACTCTCGTCAGGTATTTATTACAGACGAAGTAAAAGATGTAGTGCCTGAATTTTTGATGCTATTACATGGTGTAATTGATTCACCGGATATTCCATTAAACGTATCGAGAAGTTATTTGCAGGCTGATAGTAATGTGAAGAAAATCAATAATCACATCACTAAAAAAGTAGCAGATAAGCTTTCAGAGCTCTACAAAAAAGATAGAAAATCGTTCGAAGATAAATGGGAAAGCATTGGCTTATTCATTAAATATGGAATGATGAGTGATGAGAAGTTCTACGATAAAGCAAAAAGCTTCTGTTTGTTGAAAAGCATCAATCAGAACAAATACTTCACTTTGGATGAGTATGCTGAGCAGGTTAAAACCAACCAGACTGACAAGGATGGCAATGTGAATATCATTTATGCCACAAATCCTGCTAAGCAAGATGCTTTTATTACTTCTGCAGAAAAGAAAGGTTATGATGTAATATTGTTAGATAGCCCAATTGATAGTCACTTCATTAACACCTTAGAGCAAAAGCTGGAGAAAACTTCCATGAAGCGAGTGGATGCTGACATTGTTGATAAATTAATTGACAAAGACGAAAAGGCGGAAAGTGTATTATCAGATGAAGAAAAAGAGCAGTTGAAAAAAGTCTTTGAGGAAGCCATCAACAACAAATCTATGACGGTGGGCATCGAGTCATTATCTCCTGATGAATTACCGGTAACTATTACACTACCTGAATTTATGAGAAGGATGAAAGATATGGCTCAAACAGGTGGTGGCGGAATGCCATTTATGGGTTCTATGCCTGATCAGTATAACTTATCTGTTAATGGCAACCATAAATTAGCGGCTAAAATTCTGAAGGAGAAAGATGAGAAAAAGCAGAAAGTATTAGCTAAACAGGGCTATGATCTTGCTCTTTTATCACAAAATATGCTAAATGGTAAAGATTTAACACAATTTATCAGCAGAAGCGTTGAAATGATGAAGTAATAGATTTTGAACTCAAAATAAATTTAAATTATGAACAGCCCGGAGAATTCAATATCTTCGGGCTGTTTTCGTTAAAAACCCAAATGCACAAAAAATTATCACTTTACATACTCTTTAGTTTAATTCCGGTATTTCTCTTCGCTCAGGAAGAGGAAAAGCAAGATACTGTGGCCACACCGGCTGATAGCATAAGGAAAAGCTTTCAGTTTTTGGATGGTGCACCTGTCACTATTGATTTAAATGCGCAAGAAGAAGAGGAAGAAGAAGAAAAAGACAAAAAAAAGGAGAAGGTAAAGAAGAATTTTTTTTATGATAAAAAAACGAGAAAAAACTTCACCATTTCCGGCTATGGTGATAATGTAACAAGAGAACTTTTCAATTACCTCAAAAAAGAATATGTAGAACCAGACCCTTATGTGAGAGATTTCTACTGGTATGATTTCAAAAGAAAACAGATAAGAAGCACTAAAAATTCCGACCCTAAATTTTCCGGCATTCTACATGGGCCTTATGAAAAGCTACGCGATGGAGAAACTATTGAGTCAGGCATGTACTGGAATGGCCTAAGGCATGGCCGCTGGATGCGCTATGATAACAATGGTATCCTTATGGACAAGATGGTTTATTTTAAAGGATGGCCAATAGATTCCAAAATAACCTATTATGATGAACAAAGAACACAAGTAAAAGAAGTAATACCCATTGTGTATGGTGACAAAGAAGGCACTTACTTATATTTTCATAAAAATGGTCAGGTTGCTGTACAGGGTGAGTTCAGATTTGATCAAAAAGTCGGCCTTTGGGTAGAGTTTTATGACCAGCGCAGGCGCAGAAAGAAAACCATCCAGTATGGACTAGATCCCTTCAGCAAAGATTTCATGCCATTTATCAATCAGGAGTGGGACGATGAGGGTAAGTTAGTGTACGATAGAGAGCAGTGGAATAAAAAATTTGCCGGCAATTGATTTTACTCTAATCCTCGTTTATTTTCCAAACTTAGATTTCAAGCCAAAATAATCTTGATTTTAATATAAGCATCTAGCCAACTAAAAATCTAACGAGGATTCTTGAGAAGAGCTTTTTTCCCATTGGGATGCTTGCCAGCCTTTGGCGGGCCTATGCCGTAAAGTTCTTTTAAATTGAAACGTAAGTTTCAAGCACGATACAATCGTGTTTGTCCTATCCCCCTCGTTTCGCCATAGGCATCCCTTAGGTGCAAACGAGGGGGATAGGAAAAGATTATCTTAAAATATACAATTTACCGTAGCCCTTTTTGAAGGCTTTATCGGCACTGGTGGCTCTTTGCTCCATAAATGCACCGTTAATTCTGACCAAAACACGATATAAATATACACCATTAGCCAGTTTATCGCCAAACTCATCTCTGCCATCCCAGGCATAACTGGTGATATTATTACCAATATTGATCGGGCCAATTTCATCCTGCAAAATTTCTCTTACTACCCTACCGGTCACGGTCAAAATCTGAATCTTAATTTCATTGGGAATTTCGGAGCCTGTTAAAGTAAATACAAACCTGGTTTGGGTAGAAAATGGATTTGGATAAGGATAAAAATTAGTAATAGTGGAAGCATTAATCACTTCAAATCTAATTTTGTAGGGCTCTGTTCCAGCATTGTTATCACTTTCATCAGATGCCTGCACACGTAATTGATATATACCATCTTCTAAACCATCCGGCTGATATTGCACAGAAAAGGCTTGCTCAGCTGTGGCTGGAGTCCACTCTACCCTTGGATCAGAAAAAGCCACTCTCCTAGATTCACATGTTTCGCATAAGCGCTGTAATTCTATTACTATGCCGGTAGTATCCTGTTTTGGAAGTATAACATTTTCATCCTTTAATGTCATTCTTATGGCTGGTGTAGGCGATATG
>JBBSPJ010000408.1:0-3717 GCA_038258905.1 Cytophagales bacterium | reverse complement strand
GGAGGTGTTAGCACCAATTTAATGTATAAAAACTTCGATTTATCTATCGTAGGTCAGTTCAGTTATGGAAATGATATTTATAACGGAACACGTCAGTATACAGAAAATATGAGCTTAGGTAGTAATGATAATCAAACTACCAGAATAGATAGAAGGTGGAGAGAGCCGGGCAACATTAACAATGTACCTAAAATTAATGGTCGATTTAACAATGAAATCACCTCTCATTATATCGAAGACGGGTCATTTTTTAGATTGAGAAACATCACTCTTGGCTATAAAATATCTCCTAATGTTATTTCCAGACTAAAGCTGACCAATGTGAGACTCTATGTAAGCGCACAAAATCTGCTAACATTTACTTCTTATACAGGAATGGATCCTGATGTTAATTATTCGGGAATAAGTGGAATTGTGAAAGGGACTGATTTTTTCACTTTCCCAGTGCCTAAAATGTACACAGCAGGAATAAATATATCATTTTAAATTTTTGAGACTATGAAAATGATTAAAAATATACTTTTGATAATAGGTATGTCATCACTATTTAGTTGTGATATACTAGATGTAGACCCACCCTACGATACTATTTTAACAGAGGATGCTATTACTGATAAGCGTGGACTTGAAGCTGCGATAAATGGTGTTTATGATGGTATGCAAAGGGGCGCAATAGTATTAGACTATGTAGTAATTGCTGATCTGGCTGCAGATAATTTGGAAGCTGTCGGTTCCAAAATAGATTATATTACTATCAATAATAATGATCCATTTAGTACAAATATTTATGTAGAGGCAGTGTGGAATGCACATTATGATGTAATAAACAGAGCAAATACTGTGCTCGCTAATCTGGATTTAATAACGGGTTTATCCGAATCTGAAGTAGCTCAATTTGAGGCTGAGATGAGAACCATCAGAGCATTATGCTATTTTAATTTGGTAAGGATGTATGGCCCCTTGCCTTTACGAGTTGAACCTATTGCTGGAGCTTCTGAGGAAGATATTTTTATTGGAAGATCACCGGTTCAGGTTATTTATGATTTTATCGAAGACGATCTAACTATTGCAGAGGGTCTTACTAAAGAGACGGGAAGAGGTGGGAGCCTAAGAGTAGATGAGCCAACCATTTTGGCTTTATTGGCTAGGGTCAAATTATATCAGGAAGATTGGCCTGCTGCAGAAGCTTATGCTAGAGCAGTAATAGATGGTTTTGGTTATAATCTGGAAGAAAATTATGCCACTATTTTTGATGAATCTGCAGCAAGTGGAGAAATAATATTTCAAATAGATTTTTTAAATGATGATGATGTAAATATCATAGCCAGATGGTTGCTTGCATCAGGAAGATATGAGGCAGCGGCAACAGAAGGAATATTCAATCTCTTTTCTGAGAATGATTTAAGAAAGCCGGTAACGGTTGGTGATGCAGGAGGTAATCTCTTTAGTAACAAATATACTGGTTTGCAAAATGATGATGATAATTTGATCGTCACTCGGCTAGCTGAAATGTATTTAATTGCTGCAGAAGCTATTAACGAACAAAGCTATAATGCGAATTCAGAAGCTTTTGATTTTATTAATGAATTAAGGCAAAGAGCAGGTTTAGCAGATTTAACAAATTTGAATGCCACAAACCAGCAAGCTTTAAGAGAAGCTATTGCTCAAGAAAGGCGGAAGGAATTGGCATTTGAGGGACATAGGTGGTATGACTTAGTCAGGACAAATCAAGCGCAAAACACCTTAGGGATCAATAATCCTAATAAATTAATATTTCCTATTCCCCAATCAGAAATAGACACCAATCAACATCCTGATATGATTCAGAATGATGATTATTAATCCAAATAGAAAATTTTTAAACTTAAAAATTATGAAAAATTTACTTTATTGCTCGAAAAGCCTAATCTTTTTAATAGGCATATGTTTAATCTTCACCACTTCGTGTAGCGATGATGCAGAGGAAACTCCAATACCGGAGCCTACTGCCAGTTTTACCTTTAGTCCGGATAATCCTGAAATTGATGAGGAAATTACCTTTACTAGTAACTCTGAAAATGCAGATAATTTTGACTGGTCTTTTGGAGATGGAAACACAGGTACAGGAGCTACTGCTACCCATTCTTATAGTGCAGCAGGAGATTTCACTGTCACTTTAGTGGCCAGAGGGGAAGGTGGAAATACTTCAGTAAACCAAACTGTTACAGTTGTGGCACCTGAGCCACAGGCAGACCCTGTGGAGGTTTATTTTGCAGATAATACTGGGGATGTTTTTACAATGCAAAAAATTACTGGATTAGGCCTAGAAACCAATATTGAAACAGCATTCGAGACTACTGGATATACAATTCAAGTTTTTTATGATATAAATAGTGGTAAAATATATTATAGCGATGATGATAATGGCCAAGTAGTTAGAGTAAATACCGATGGGAGTGAGCAGGAAATAGTAGCAGAAGGTATTGTTAGCCCAAGAGGATTGGCGGTAAATGATGATGCTACTCAATTATTTGTGGCGGATAGAGGTGCTGATGAGATCTTATCATTTGATTTATCAACGGGAGTGAAAACCGTATTATATGATTCAACTGCAATGGCTAATTCGATAGGAGATGGCGTTCAGCCTGAGGCATTTTTACCTGAGGGATTAACATATCATAATGGAGAATTATTTTTCACTTGTGTTGAGTTTGACGCGGAAACATTATGGAAAGCCTCTGTTGATGGCCTAAATGTTGAAAGGTTGTTGGATTATGGGCAGGCGGGTTTTGGTTACGCAGTTATAGTAGACACTGAAAGTGAAGTGTTAATTTTTGATAATACAGATAGTAATAACTTGCTTTCCGCAAATCTTGATGGTTCAAATCTCAATGAGATAGTATCAACAGATGAGTACACCTATGGCATTGGAATAGATTATGCTACTTCGAAAATCTATTGGTCAACCAGAGACGGAAGCGTTAAAAGAGCTAATAGAGATGGTACAGAAGTTGAAACTTTGGTTTCTGCTGAAGAAGGTCGTGTTAACCGAGGCTTAGTAGTAGTTCCAACAAATTAATTTTTTATGAGAAATAGTATAATATTCTTAGTAGTTATTTTTTTGGGAGCCTGCGCATCAATTGATAGTGATTTCCCTGTGCCTGAGGCGAGTATTGTGCCTCAATTTTCTGTAGAAGTTTTAGATGCTGAGCAAAGAATTATTCGATTTAATAATGAGTCTATCATTCCAGATATAGCAGGAGATGCAACCTACACATGGGCATTTGGTGATGGCACTAGTTCTTCAGAGGTATCGCCAGAGCACACTTTTGACAGCTTTGGTGAGTATGATGTTAAGTTGGTGGTTATTACGTCCGGAAATGGCGAAATTAATGAGCTAACTCAAAACATAGCAGTTTTGCAACCTGTTGATATTGATTTCACACTTTTTTATATGGATGTTGATTTACTAGAGATTATTGGTGTAGGTATATCAAATGTGAATATAGAACTTAGTGGCTTTGGATCTGGTATGGCACTCGATAAAAATAATGGGAAACTCTATTATGCAGATGATGATAATCTGGAACTGAAAAGAGTAAATATTGATGGGTCTGATCCTGAAATCCTGTATTCTGGTTTAACAGGAATTGGTAGTGTAGCTATTGATACTGTAGAATCAAAAGTGTACTGGACCAATAGGACAGATGGAGTGGTTCAAAGAGGGAATATGGACGG
>JBBSPJ010000407.1:0-3733 GCA_038258905.1 Cytophagales bacterium | reverse complement strand
TGAAGTATATGCCAATGCGGTAAATCCTGGCTGGGTGCCTACTAAAATGGGTGGCGCCAATGCTGCCGATGATCTCACAAAAGGTTATCAAACCCAAGTATGGTTAGCCAGCAGCAATGATCCTGAAGCACTCGTAAGTGGTAAATATTTCTTTCATAAAAAGCAAGAAAAGACTATTTCTGAAACAGATGAGGTAGATATTCAAAACGAATTATTGAAAGTTCTGGAAGAGAAAAGCGGATTGAAATTGATAGGATGATAAAATATAGGTTCTTTTAAATATAAAGCTTAAAATCAAGCCTATTATAAAATTAAATTGGTTTTTATCATAAAAAACAAGTATAATATTAGCCTAAAATCGAAATAAACAGGTTTTTATCAATAATTTATATTATATTGTAAAATTGACTAATATCTACTTTCAATTTATTACTATCAACATGCCCAAATTAAATTTAGCAAATTATGATACCGCCAATTTTTTAGATGAAATGGTGGACGAACAAGGACAGATTAAAACTTCATATTCCCTGTTTCGGGAGCGGATAGAAAAAATGGGCTGGAAAAAGCTCAATTTTCTCCAACATTCTACCGACAGGGCTCAACTCTCTCTTGGGATGACCTTCAATGTATATAGTGATAATCAGGGTATGGAAAGAATACTTCACCTGGATATCATTCCAAGAATTATTTCAGGAAAAGAGTGGGATCACCTGGAAAGAGGACTAAAACAGAGAATTACCGCGCTCAACTTATTTATAGCAGATATTTACGGTGAACAAAAGGTAATAAAAGATAAAATTATTCCTAAGGAATTGGTTTTCTCCAGCGATACCTATTGCAAACAGTGCATAGGTCTGAAGCCTGCGAAGGACATTTGGTGCCATATTTCCGGCTCCGATTTAATAAAGGGTGATGATGATAAATTTTATGTTTTAGAGGACAATCTTCGTTGCCCATCTGGTGTTTCCTACATGTTGGAAAACCGGGAAATCCTGAAACGCACCTTTCCCGAATTATTTGAAAAATTAAAAGTGCGACCGGTCAATACCTATGCTCATAACTTACGCGATATGATGGAGTCTTTATCTACTCAATCAGAGCCTACTTTAGCCGTATTAACCCCCGGAGCCTATAATTCCGCCTATTTTGAGCATGCTTATCTTGCACAACAAATAGGAGCGGAGCTTGTAGAAGGAAGAGATTTAGTAGTGCAAGATGATTTTGTGTATATGATTACCACAAAAGGCTTGAAAAGGGTAGATGTTATTTACCGCAGGGTAGATGACGATTTCATTGATCCGCTCGTGTTTAATAAAAGCTCGCTGCTAGGAACCCCCGGACTATTTAATGCTTATAAGAAAGGAAATGTGGTATTAGTGAATGCACCAGGAACAGGAGTGGCAGATGATAAAGCCGTATATGCTTATATTCCCAGAATTATAAAGTATTACTTAGGGGAAGACGCTATTCTGGAGAATGTGCGCACTTATATATGTGCAGAAGAAGACGATAAAAAATATGTATTGGAAAATATAGATCAGCTTGTAGTAAAGCAAACTGATGGTTCAGGAGGATATGGGATGCTTATTGGCCCTAAAGCTACCAAAGCGGAGCATGAGGAGTTTAAAGCTAAAATAAAAGCTAATCCCAGAAATTATATAGCACAGCCTATGATCAACCTCTCCCGCGTACCTACATTAACGGAGAATGAAATTCAAGGTAGGCATGTAGATCTGCGGCCATATATTCTGTATGGTGAAGACATCAAGGTCACCCCGGGGGCATTAACAAGAGTAGCCCTCACGAAAGGTTCTATTGTAGTAAATTCCTCACAAGGGGGAGGTAGTAAAGACACCTGGGTTTTAGATTAAATTCATCATTAATTAACTACATATAACTAATTATATTACAGTTAGTTATGTGCTTTTATTCACTTTAAAATTTATTTTATGTTAAGCAGAGTTGCCGACCATATTTATTGGATGAATCGTTACATAGAAAGAGCTGAAAACTACGCGCGTTTTATGGACGTGAATTTCAACTTATCACTTGATTTACAACCCGATGAAGCTGCACAATGGAAGCCTTTGGTGGTTACCACCGGAGATTGGCCCGTATATGAGACCTTGTACAAAACAGTTGATAAGGGCAAAGTAATTCATTTCTTAGGATTTGATGCCAGAAATGGCAATTCCATACACAATTGCATTATAAATGCCCGTGAAAATGCCCGTGCTATCAGACCTGAAATTACCAAAGAGGTGTGGGAGCAAATCAATTATCTTTACTATTTTGTGAAAGAAGGGACTGAAAAGAAGCGGTGGGAAAAGAATGATCCTCGTAATTACTTTTTAGAGATTAAAAAGGGCTGCCAAATGCTATATGGCATATTTGATTCTACCATCTCCAAAACAGAAGGCTGGCATTTTGGTAAAATTGGGCAGATGATTGAGCGTGCAGATAAAACTTCTCGTGTGCTGGATGTAAAATACCATATGCTATTACCGGAATCTGCCAGAGTGGGATCTCCCTTTGATTTGATTCAATGGTCTGCCTTATTAAAATCGGTAAGTGCTTATGATATGTACCGTAAAAAATATGGTAAACTGACTGCATTAGGGATTTGTGAATTTCTTATTTTTGATAAATACTTCCCAAGATCCATCCTAAGCTGCTTGGTAGAGGTGGATAGATCATTGCGAGCTATTGCAAAAATGGAAGAGCCTTACCGTACCAAAGTGGAGAAGCAATTAGGTTTACTTAGGTCGCAACTCGAATATTCAGATATTAATGAAGTATTTGAATCAGGAATTCATGAGTTTTTAGATACTATTCAATCTAATTTGAATAATGTATCTGAAAGTCTTTATAAAACATATTTTTCAGTAGCGGCTTCCTTTCAACCAGCAACATCATCCGCCCAAAAAAACTTTCAATAGCTAATGATTAAATAGCGAACTGCTCTTATTAGATATTTATATGCAAATAAAAATAATCCATGATACTCATTATTCTTTTGATTCAGAGGTATTTCTGGAACCTCATTACCTAAGGTTTCGACCTAGGAATACGGTATACAGCCTCACAAAAAGCTTTGAACTTAGTATCAGTCCTAAGCCGGAAGGCAATAAAGTGATCAGAGATGAGGAAAATAATTTATTAAATTTTTGTTGGTTTGGTGGAAAAACGCAAAACTTAAGCATAAAACTAGAGGCTACTATTGAAACGCAGGACTATAACCCTTTCGATTTTATTATTTCACCCTTTCGCTATAATCAATTGCGTTTTGACTATACTGAGCAAGAGCAAAGGCTTCTTTATGCTACTTTGGAAAAGCAAGTTATATCTGAACGTTTGATCCAATACAGCATTGGAGTCGAACAAGCTGTCAGCAGCGATACACTTAGCTTCTTGACAAAGCTTACAGATAAGCTACATGAGGATTTTAAAGTCATTTACAGAGAAGAAGGAGCACCCTGGCAACCGGATGAAACCTTTACAAACAAAAAAGGCTCATGCCGCGACTTAACCTGGATGCAGATTATGTTATTAAGGCATCTGGGTTTAGCCGCTCGCTTTGTGAGTGGTTATTATTATTTCGATATGGAAAAGCCCAGCTATGAATTACATGCCTGGGTAGAAGTATATTTGCCCGGTGCCGGCTGGGTAGGATTGGATCCAAGTCATGGCATTTTAACCGGTAATACTCACATTCCCGTCGTTGCCAGCG
>JBBSPJ010000406.1:0-3744 GCA_038258905.1 Cytophagales bacterium | reverse complement strand
GGAATTAGCGCTGCTCAGTAAGTTTGTAATAAAATAAGTTGATTTTTGGCACAAATATTAAATATCATAGCCGAAATGATAATTTTAAAAAAGATTATTCTTACTTATTATAAAATTATTCATTAATTTATCTAAAATTGCTTAACAAACAAGATAAATCACTATCATTGAAGGTTAAAATACTATCATTTTTTAAAACTGAATCCTATGAAAAATAATTTACTACAGAAATTTTGTCTACTCATCTGCTTTTTAACATTTAGCACCTATTTATTACAGGCGCAAAACACACAGTTAAAAGGTACCGTAGTAGATGCTTCCGACAATTCCACTTTAATAGGGGTAAACGTATTGGTAAAAGGCAAAGTTATAGGCACCACCACTGACTTCAATGGAAATTTTGATTTAAGGATTAATTTAGAGCTTCCTCTTACGCTTCAATTTAGCATGGTAGGATATACTACCGAAGAAGTAGAGGTGACAAATACTCAGCCAATAAATATAAAGTTAAGAGAAGAAGTATTATTAGGCCAGGAAGTAGTGGTTTCAGCTTCACGAGTAGAAGAGAGCATATTGCAATCTCCAGTTTCTATTGAAAAGATGGATATATTGAGTATCCAACAAACACCAGCTGACAACTATTACAAAGGCATCCAATATTTGAAAGGGGTAGATGTTACTACCAGTAGTATTAACTTCCAGATTATAAATGCCAGAGGTTTTAACTCTACAGGAAATACAAGGTTTGTACAGCTAACTGATGGAATGGATACCCAGGCACCAGCACTGAACTTTCCTATTGGAAATTTAAATGGGCCTTCTGAATTAGATGTTGAAAGTGTAGAGTTTATTCCTGGAGCTGCTTCAGCCCTATACGGGCCGAATGCTTTTAATGGTATCTTGTTAGTGAACTCTAAGTCACCTTTTGAATATCAAGGTATAAGTGCTTTCGCAAAAGTAGGAATGAACCATTTCGGAGCAGATACAGAAGCGGGAGCCCCAAGTACTCCACAACCAATGTACGAGGCCAGCTTAAGATATGCAAAATCATTTTTAAATGACAAATTAGCTTTTAAGGTGAATGGTAGTATAATGCGCGCTACTGACTGGTATGCCACCGACTACCAAACTGACAGAGAAAGTTCAAGACAAGGTAACTTATCTTTTAACCCAGGAGCTGACGTACCCAATGCTATGGGTGATGAGGCTAGCGTAAATGTAGCTTTCTTGGGAGTTGCCTTTCAAAATGCTTTTGCTGCAGATGGAACTGCCGCTGACAATGCTACTTTTGCCGGTTTAAGAGCCCTTTATGATGGAAGAATGTTTGCTGGCGGCTCTTCACCAGCTGATGCCAATAGATTAGGGTATTTAGCATTTGCACCTAATCAGGTAGTATCAAGAACTCCTTGGGAAGAACATCAGTTGATTGACTACGGTGCTGAAAATTACAAACTAAATACCTCCGTTCACTATAGAATTAATAATAATATCGAAGCAATTTACCAGTGGAATTATGGAGCAGGAACTTCGATATATACTGGTGCCCAGAGGTACTCTCTAAATAATTTTAGTATTAACCAACACAAGCTTGAATTAAAGTCAAATAATTGGTTTGTTAGAGCTTATGGGACTTTAGAAAATTCAGGTGACTCATATATTACTGAGTTCTTAGGCAATCAGGTGAATGAATCATTTGCAGCAAATAATACATGGTTTGCAAATTATACTGCAGAATATTTAAGAACAATTAGTAGAGATTATACTGTTGCGGAATTAAACGCTTTACGCACCAATAGCCCTAGTGAGTTCTTAAACTTGCAAGAAACAGCTTTCAATAATGCTCGTATGAATGCAGATAGAAGCAGATATGAGCCTGGTTCACCAGAGTTTGACGCAGCAAAAGCAGAAAGTTTAGCAAGTGGGACCGTACCTAATGGCCCTAGTTTCGCGGATAGAACTAAGATGTATCATTTGGAAGGGCAGTATGATTTCAGTGAAAAAATAGAATGGGCTTCTATTCAGGTGGGTGCTTCTTACCGATTATTTGATTTACAATCCAACGGCACAATATTTCCTGACACAGTAGGCAATCCAATATCTATTGCGGAATATGGTGCATATGTACAAGCCAGTAAGCGCTTGATTAATGATAAACTTAAGATAACAGCTTCAGGAAGGGTTGACAAAAATGAAAATTTCCAGGCAGTTTTTAGTCCTAGGTTATCAGGGGTTATGGAAGTTGCAAAAAACAATAACATTAGAGCCTCTTTTCAAACAGGTTTTAGAAACCCTTCCACCCAAGGACAACATATTAATTTAAATATCATTTCGAGTAGATTATTAGGAGGCTTACCAAAATATGCAGAGACTTATGGGATAGGAACCAATCCTAATATTTATACCCTTGAGTCAGTAAATGATATGCTAGGTAATTTTTATAATACCGGAAGTTTTGATGAATCTCTATTAAACAATGAGGCAACCTTGAACTTTAAGTCAGTGGCTCCAGAGCAAGTACAGTCAATCGAATTAGGGTATAAAAGTTTGATTGATAAAAAGCTATTAGTGGATATTGTATATTATTTCAACCAGTATAATAATTTTATTGTTCAGCAAAGAGTAAGAGTAGCTCAGGATAACCCAGACGGGTCTCCTAATTTGAGCAGTTTATTGCAAGGAAATGCCAACAACACCTTCCAAATTTACACTAATGCTACTGAACAAATCACCTCTCAAGGGGCAGCTATCGGCTTGGATTATGCCTTATCAAAAGGATATACAATTGGTGGTAACTATAATTGGAATAAGCTTAATTCAGAAAATGCAGATGGCCAAAGCTTTGTTTTCGGCTTTAACACCCCTGAGCATAAATTTGTCGCTAAATTCGGTAATAGAAAACTGACTGAGAAAATAGGTTTTAATGTTGCCTACAGATGGCAAAGCGCTTTTGATTGGGAATCATCTTTTGGCGATGGAAGAATTGATGAGTTTGGCACTCTAGACGCACAGGTGTCTTATAAATTACCTAGTAAAATGATGTTAAAGGTAGGAGGTTCCAATCTTACTAATAACTATTACCGTCAGAGCTTTGGTGCTCCAAATATTGGAGCTATTTATTATGTTTCTATTACATTTGATCAATTGATGAATTAAAGCTTAAATAAAACTTCATCTTAAGAGGCTGGATTTTCACAATTCAGCCTCTTTTTTTGTTGTAAATGCTTACAAAAAAAATTGAACCCGCGAATAAATGATGAAGTGATAAATATTGGAAGAGTTCAACATCTCTCCTTTAAGTGATTAAACATACACCTTCAAGCCTAGAAATCTCCCTACTTTGTTTCTCCCTTAAAATACCTACAGCGATTTTATTTGAAGTAAAGGACCTCAAGTTTAAGATAACACAGTACAGACATGCAAAATCTTTCTGTTTGCCTTGATGATAAAAAGGCTTAAACTACGGATAAGAAACTTGATTTTTTATACAAGGAAGTTCTCTAACTACTCTACTAAAATTTCTTAACTTTAACTTAAGAGCACTTCATGATAAATTATCCAAAATACAGAGTGGTAAGCGCTAAAGAGCAAAACGGGTGTTTACTATATGGATTAAAGGATTGGATATAATGCTTCTATCTTTTTCTGGTAGATTAACTATTTGAGTAACATTATTTCAGGACCAGACAGACATAATCAAAAAAACCCTTGTCAAAAATTTTGACAAGGGTTTTTTTAATTATATTT
>JBBSPJ010000405.1:0-3754 GCA_038258905.1 Cytophagales bacterium | reverse complement strand
TTATTGATGTTTACCATTTTAAGCCCTTCATATTCATTTGAACTTTCCCCAACAATCACATAACCATTCAAATCTGATTCAATACTTTTTAAATTAAGTCTTTCATTTGAATTGGCCCTTAACAGTAAAACACCCTGTTCTTCCTTTAATAGAGACAGATAATTAGTTCTGGCGGAATTTCCAATCTTATTCCAGGCTTCCATATCAATGATTAACACATCACTATACAGCGGATTAAATGTCTGCATTTGTGCATTTAAAGAGTCTGGCCAATTAACAAAATCAGTTTTATACTTTTTACTGGAAACTTTACTTCTCAAATAAATTGCATGGCCTTTATTTGCTAAAAAATCTTTCAAAAATCGCCATTCAAAATCCGGTGTTTCTGCTAAGAGGTGAAAAACATATTTCCGTTTAACTTCCACCAAGGTGCTGAAATTATACTCCTCTTCCTCATCTATCAAGACAAGGGACTCATGAAAACCACTGGTTGTTGGTATATAATGAAAGAAATAGTCCTGGTCAGATTTGAGCACTTGATTTTGAATACTATCGTTGCCTAGTTGACCTTCTACTATTATATTTTCATCTGATTTATTACTGATTTTTAAGCTGATAGTATCACCTAAATAAACTTTATCCGGAAAATCTATACTATACTTCCGGCTTACTGTATCCGCCATAACCAAATGTTGGTAATAGGCAGGGTTAATCGGTGGTAAATACCCCCTCACAAACAAAGTATCTATGGCATAGTCTAACTGACTAAAGCTATAGGTTCTTTTTTGGTTTTTAGATTTTAGTAGATGTGTAGTTTCATCCCAAAACAAAACCTCATAATCTGAAAATTTGACAAGGTAATCAGATAGCTTATTTGAAACATTTTCACCAATTAAAACGATGGATTTTGTCGGTTTATCAATTGAAATAAATGGCTTTAAGTATATGATATAAAGTGATATAAGCGCTATACTTACTGCTAATATCCTTAGTATTCTATTTCGCTTTTTTCGTTTCCATTCAAAGACTGAAATAATTATCAGAAACACACATAAAATTATGATGTGCCAGGCTAAAAACTCATATGTTAAACTAATATCAGGCAAATTATTCAGGTTGTAATTGTTGGTGAAAAATTGATTTCAATTGCAACTTATTACTTTGAATGCCTCTAAATTCTTCATTAGGTACAGGCAAAATCTGCTCAAGCATAAAAATAATTTGCTCATACGATTGCAAGGTAGCCGACTGCTTATAATTATTGATCTGCACCAATATTTGAGCATATCTAACAGGATTTTCAATCATTTCATTAATTAATAAATCACTTAACTCATTTACTAACAGGGATTTTTGTCCCTGCTTGTCCTTATCTACAATTTCCTTCATTTCAGTGGTAATAGTTCTCAAATCACCCCAGAAATTATCTAAATCAGGTGAAAAAGTTCCCGTTTTTGGCTTTATAGCTTTTAAATCACCTGTTAACCTTCTTTTATCGGGCTCCAAAGGTGGTGGTTCAAAACCCATACGCTCCACATAAATACGTGATGCCCTTTGTACATCCTTAATTAATTCCAGCGCTCTATATTCATAGGGAAGCGCCAATTTGGGTCTATAGGTTCTCAAATAAAGTTCTGCCTCCCACATATTAGCCAAAGCTTCTTTTAGTTTTTGTTTCACATCCGCATCAAAAAAAGTAGCAATCTCAGAATTATCATGAGAATGAACATAAGCTTCTAATTCCGGTGAGTTATATAAGTCATTAGAGAAATTTCGCTCATTGGGCTGTGACCCATTGTCCTCATGGTCTCCATGATCGTGACCAGCATGGCTGGATTGATCGTGCTCCTCTCCTTCCTCATGGTCATGGTCACTATGATCTTCCTCATTGCCAGCCATTTTCCCCATACCTCCTTTTACTTCATACTCCTCTCCCAGGAAAATACCATATCGAAGCCTTAAAAGCTTCTGATCAGCTCCTATTTCATCACTTTTATCTTCAAAGGCATTACGAGATAGCTTATTTTGATCCTTAATCAGCTTTTCTGTATCAATGATAATCTGGCGCTGACTCTTGAAAAATTCAGGCTCAGTAGAAAGGGCTAAGCCTTCAAAAGCGATAGACTCCTGCAAGGTGGTATCTGCTACTTCAATAAAATACACTTCAGATTTTGCCGATTGGTTTTCAGGATATTTATTATCGAACACCTCGAAGTAAAAATACAATTCATCACCGGGATCTAGTCCCAGCGTATCCATTCTTAATTGATAATCAATATTTTGACTTTTATATCCGGGATTGAATTGTTGCAAGGCCCATTTTAACTCCCTAAATTTCACAGACTCTCCATCTCCCTTGCTTAAGGTGGCAATAATATTGGCCTCAGTCAGTCCATAATCATCACTCATTTGGATGGCTAAATCAAAGGTGTTATTTAATTGCTCCCATGAAATTTCTACTCTGTTTTGCTCCAAACTGGTGCTAATCATCGGTTTTTGATCTTTCAATATCTCAAAAACCATCAAATCTTCGGTTAGAGTTGAGTCCTCTTTCTGAAAATAGAGCTGAAAGGCTGTGGCATAGTTGAGCCAAAAATGTTTTTCCCATACCTGCTTAGTTTTTGAGAATGATAAGGTATCAGTTCCTTGCTGGATTAGGTATGGCTCAGTATTACCATCCTGAATAAAAAAACTTAATTTACTCCCTTCAGGGATTTTAATATCCTTCTCCCAAGCTCTACTTTTCAGTTGGGTATAAGGTGGCGGACTAATCAAAATTTCTGATTTACCTCTCACAAATGGCTCGTTTTGCGGTGCGGGTTTAATCGTTCCTGGCACCTCCGTAATATCAGGTATTGTAATAGTATTAACTTCCGGGTTATAGTTATTCAATCCAATAAAGTAAATACCCATCGCCAAAAAACCTAATACCGCCATTTTAGCCCAGTCTTCATCCACAGGAATTTTAAAAAGTGGTGGTAATCTCTGAATAATCTTTTCTTTTTGAAAATTTGATAAGGCACTTGAATGATCCTCTAAAAAAAGATGCAGGCTGTATTCTAATTCAGGGTATAATTGATGCATTCTTTCCTTTAATTTAGCTTTAGAAAAGTGCCAAAAAGATGACCAAACACTAAAAATAGCTACAAACAACAAGAAATAGGCTAAAGTAAATTCATAAGGCCAGCTTATATTAACAAATGCTAAAGTGCCTATGGTAATGAGGGTAATAGCTCCGCTTATTAATAACAGCGCAGCTATCTGAGAAATTCTAAATTTCCAGAAAAGTCGGTTCCAATATCGTTGAAAACTTTTATCCATTTCTTTTTTGATAAACCCAGAATCTTTCAATCAAAAACAACCCTAAAATAATCCAAAAAAGCACTTCATTCTTAGCCTTCACTATGTTGCTAATCAATGCTTTATCCAATTTCTCTCTTTTAATATTCGTTGCCTGCTCCCAATCGTTGTAATTCCAAATATGAACTGCATATTGTGCAATCTGTTCACTAATTAATAGTAACAACTCATCATGTAAACGCTTATCATTCAGATACTCCTCTGAAACATAAATAGTTTTATAAGGCCAATTCTCAACCGTTCGCCATGTTTTATACGCAGATTTTTCTATTACAAACTGAAGAGCAATGTCATTTTTAAACTCATTAGTGAATAAGATTGCTGCATTTCCCGCTTTCACTTCCTCAAAAACCACTTTATCCTTTACATATAATTCATTAGCATTCAATATTTT
>JBBSPJ010000404.1:0-3763 GCA_038258905.1 Cytophagales bacterium | reverse complement strand
TTTTTTATGGCAATGAGCAGTGTGAAATAAAACTGTTTTTCATCAAGCCGATGACCGCCCATTTATTAAATAATTGGAATGATTACTTAGGAATGCCGCAACTGGATGGAGCCTTGCACATAGCTATAAAAGATCCCATAACGGATGTAATAATCCCATATCCACTGCCGACCAATTTTGATGAAACTGTTCCAGTTCCTTCTGAAGGGGATAACTGGGTGGATGATGATGATCCAAGAATCCCAGTTCACATTCAAGTATTAATCAATATGATTGAAAATGGAGAGATACCGTGTGAAATAGAACTAGGAGAACTTATTGCACCCGCTAGCCAAGCATTTACAGTAAAGCTGACAAATTTAAAGCCACGCAAACTTTATACTGCACTTTTGTATAATGCATTTGAGGTTACCAATAACAATATTGTGAGTGAACCTATACATGAATTTGTATTTCAAACTTCCCGGTATTTGGACTTTGAATCGCAGGTGAATAGCTATTTATTGAATGATGGAGAATCCCTTGAGGTAAAACAAGCCGTTTATGATATAGAAATAGCGATAGACAACATTGCAATCGAAAAGGCATATGATATTATCGTAAATCCAGAAAGCCAAGTGGGAGACCCATTAGAAAATTTATATCAACATTTGTTTGATAGGGTTATTGAAGGTGTTTTGGGAATTACTCCTATGAATCCAGCAGAAACTACTGAATTCAATAAAATAATAGATATTAACACTGGAAATATTATAGCCATTTTAATAAGGAATCCAGAGCCTTTTAATAATCCTAAAATTCCTATAAGTATAGCTCAGGATATGATACAAGTGACACTTGCAAATGGAAATGTCGACAATTCTTATACCGTGTTACATAGTAAGGATTTTTCTCAAACCATTGTGATGAATAGCACCAATAAAATTATCGCTGCTATTGTGTCCTTTAAATTTAAATACTATAAATGGACTGGAACTGAATATTTTGCTGATCCAACTAATGGTGCTTTTGTGAATATATTCATTAATAATTAAATTTTAGACGAATGATTTTTTTTAAAAAATATTTAGATACAGGAAAGGGTAAGTTGGTCGATTCTATAGTTTATGACGGATATATATATTCAGCAGGTTTTCAAATATTAAATAATGGCCAAATAAATGGTCTAATCTGTAAACATAATTTAGATGGATCCATAATTTTTTCCAAAAGCTATAGATCTCAAAATAGAAATACGAGATTTATTCGTATGATTATTTCGGATGGGGGCGATTTAATTGTCTGTGGAAATATTGTTAATGTAAATGAAACGTTCGTAGCCAAATTTTCTTTAAGTAATGGTTCCATGGTATGGAACAAATCGTTTCCTAACACTACAAATTCTGGTGGAGAGGAAATAACTTGGCTAAAACAATTATCTTCCACAGATTTTTTATTTGTCAATTCAGATGAAGACAATTATCCTTTAATCCATAAATTTTCGTTTCAGGGTACACATATAGTTAGTAAGTCTTGTAATAAAACACATTTTTTGGGATTATGTATAAACCCATCAAAGAACAAAATAATAATTTTTGTTACGAATCATTTATTTTCTTTAGACGTAAATCTCAATACGCTTGCTTATACAGCAGTTGGGTCAGAAGTAACATGCGGTGATTTTGTTGACGATAAATTTTTTGTATTTACAAAACATTCAATTAATGAGCTTTCTGTAATAAAAATGGATTCAACTCAAATTGGTATTCAAAACATAATTAATAGAAAAATCATATTAAATACTTCAGCTTATGGCCATAAAATCACTGTAAATGCAGGTTTTATTTATTTATCGAGCAAGGATTTTACACCTGGTATACCAAAATTTTCTAGTTCAATTCTCAAATTCGATACCAATTTAAATTTGTTATGGGCAAAAAGATTGGATTCAAGTTTACCCAGTGCCGTAAACATAGGTTTCACCAGTCATTTAAATTTAGATGGGGTGAAAAACAACAATCTTCTATTACGACTTGTGGGGGGAGCGACACAGAGTATAATTTATACAGATTTGCTTTTATCAACATGTTTAACTGTCAATAATTCTCTGAACATAACTACTGGAACTATCAACTTTTCCCAAAATTCTCCTACTTCTACAATTTTATTTAATCCTTCTATTAATTCCAAAATTTTTAGCACGACTAGTATAAATCTAAACCCATTAGAAGTTTGTACTTCCTCAACTCAAATACCTGACTTAAACAACAGTACCATTACAGCTGTTCCGCCATCTATCCCGACAGGTGGAGGTTTGTTAGGAAGATCAGAAATTACAGTGCAATTATACGATACCAATGGAATTATAATAACTAATGGTACTTATGATGTTCATATTGTCAATACAAATTTGGTTGGTACTTTGGGATCAACCACGCCTGGCAGTAATGATGGTGAATTCAAAGCGGAGCTTGTTTCATCCAACCAAGTTGAAACTGCGGTTATAGGATTTAGGTTGGGTTCAGTTGTAAGTGATAATTATGCAACGGTAGATTTTATTGCTGATGGAGCCGTAATTGATATTTCTGAGAACACTGCTTTGCAATCTCCTTATATATATCTTCAGGCAGCGGGCTCTGATGGAACGGAAAGTACAAAAGGTAGACATCTTCGCTGGGCTTTTCGGGGTGCATTAGGTGAAAAACATCTACCCAAAGGAAATAATGCAGTAGGAACAGCAAACTTTAATAAACCACAAGATTTTGTAACAATTTATAGAGCTGGATATAAGAAAAAGACAATCCGATTAAATTTTATCCAAGCATTGCCAGCGGTGGTCGATCATTCAAATTATTTGTGGATATATCGGATTTCAGGAAAAGAGTTTTATTTCCGTTTTGGAAATACCACCAAATATAACTTTGTAAAAAATAATTTCAATCCGCTAAGTCAGCCCTACCAGTTTTTAAATGCTTATGGAAATGAATTGGTTGAAATAGAGAATATCAAGGAATTATTTTTTACAGTAACCTGTAATTTTTCTGCTTCTTCAATAGGTGGAAGTACTGGAGGATCTTTTAAGGTTGAGACCCTTAGTGTTGAAAAGAATGCTATTACCAGTAATAAAATTATTTCAAATAGAAGAATTGTTGAAGGCACTGCATTAAATGCAGCAATAAAACTAGTATGTGAAAATGGAAGGTCCGTAAGATGGAGAAGGGATAATATAAATCTTGCTTCCTTAGACTTCGAATTCTATTTAGATACCATAACTGAAATAAATGCAACTACTGGCTGGGAAAAATTAGGGGATTTCGCACTATCATTAAATGATGAAACAGTATTCCAACAATTGGAACCCACTGCTGGCGATGTCCATGGGATCTGGCAGCGTTTTAATGATGACGCATTTGTAAATATTAATAATTACCAAGATAAATGGAACGGAACACCCGAAGCGGGAGACCGAAATATTAAACAGACCATTACCAACTATATAAATTTAAGTAATAGCGCGAATAATCCCGCAGCAATCGAAGAAGTCCCTATGGGAAATGATCCAAATGATCCCAATGATTACGTTTCTATTTCAAACCTTGATTTATTAAATCTTGCGGCAAATGATTTTCACATAGCAAGGTTACTTGGTTTGGGTATCTTAGATATTGACAGTCCTTTGAAAGTGGAAATTAAAAATGGAGAAAAAGAAACCCAAATAATTTATACTGATCCCAAGCCAAATTATTTGTATGTGGCAGAGTATTATACCACAGCTGATTTAGAA
>JBBSPJ010000403.1:0-3771 GCA_038258905.1 Cytophagales bacterium | reverse complement strand
ACTGATGACAAAGGGAGCGATGAATATAATTTGGAGTTGAGTGATGGAAGGGCAAATTCTGTCATGAATTACCTACTTGAGCAAGGTATTGATGCTGAAAGAATGATTGCTAAAGGATATGGAGAATCAGAACCTATCAGCTCCAATTACACTGATGAAGGCCGAGCCGAAAATAGAAGAGTGGTATTTACTATTTTGAGTAAATAACTACGCTACTTTATTCATTTTTGGTAAGGGCCTATAGGCATAGTATTGCAATACTACTTCGATGGCAATTTCTATAGCTTCATTAATAGGTAATATTTGATTAGCAAGCCTAAAGTCAATTTGCATAAGCTTTTGGTAGTAATCCGAAAAAATTGGCACTGGTTCGTTTCTCTTAAGCATTGCTATCGCTTCGTTATAGTTTTCTACTTGTTGTTCCTTAATTAACTTGCAAGTAATTAATCGTAACTCTCCATACTTATCCCTTCCGGCACCATAACCGAATAATCGACAAATTAAACCGCGAAATGGATAATGCCCACAACTTCCCTTGGCCTGATCCACCGTTGAAATGGGTTTATACAAAATACAAGTAAGAGAGGTTTCATTTTGTACCAATGATAACATCTCCTCGGCCTTGCCTTGCTTAAACCAATCAAATGCAAGCGGTAGAAACTCCAAAGGAGAAGCCTCTATGTCTGACTTGGTACAACATTTACCACAGCCTGAAAAACAATAAATACCTGATTGTTTGCGAAAAGAATTTATATCGCTGTCTAGCTGGGCATACAATGTATTAACCTGCTTAACTTTTTGAATTATACTCATAGATGTACTTCAAAAGTACGATAACGCCTTCGATTTGTTAGGCCTTTACTGACTTATATTTGTAAACTTTTAAGTACATTTTTATCAAATCACTTTAACCACACAGTATTGAGCAGAGAAGTATTTCTGACTAATCTCTAACACTCTTTCAGATGTGATGTTTTTGATAGCATTTACATAATCTTCAAAATACTGATGAAAATCAACCCCATCAAAAAGTTTCGATTTATAATTATCTGCCTGACTAAAAATAGTGTCTAAATGCCCTGCTAACTTACCCAGCATATAATTTTTAACCGTCTCAAGTTCATTTTCGTCAACTAATTCAGTCTGCATTATCTTCATTTCTTTAAAGATCTCTTCAACAGCCTCATCCACAAATTCCAATTTAACATCTGCACCAATTATATGATAATCTACATATTTATAATTGAGTATGGATGAGTAAATTCCATAAGTGTAGCCTTTATCTTCGCGGATATTTCTCATTAATCTAGAACCAAAGTACCCTCCAAGTATTTCATTCGATATTGATAAATCGAAATAGTCAGGATCACTTTTAGCAATAGATAAACTTCCCAATCTTATGGAGGCTTGTACCGATCCCGTTTTCTGATAAACTTCGGGTTTAAAATCAGGAACCAATTCTGAATTATATTCAGAAGCAGGGCTCTCTAAATTCAAAAGCCCAAAAGTATCATCAATTAATTTCTCTACTTTGGTGGAAACATCACCAGCAACAATTAAATTAGGCTTAATTTTGCTAAGTTTATCAAAATAAGAAATAACGTCCTTTATTTGAAGTGCTTTTATATGCGCTTCCTCTAATACTAAACTATATGCAGACCCTTTGAGCAAATTATTCCTTAAGAGCTTGGTAGCAATTAATGCATTCTTTTGGGCATTTACCCTTATTTTTTGAATTTGCTGTATTTTTATTTTCTCAAAGTCTTCCTGATCAAATAATGGCTCAGTAATTACACTCTTTAAAAGGGGTAAGAGAACTCTTACATGATCTTTCAGGCATAACAATGTTACAGTGATATGATCATAATCTACACTTACATCTAGGTGTGCCCCGTAGTGATCAAGCGTGTTTTGAAAATCTACAGAACTATAACTCTGGGTACCTTCTGTTAATAGCTTTCCACAAATACTGGCCTGACCGGGAATCTCCTCATGAATTTTTCCAATAGAAAATACACAATCTAATTTTATAACAGGATTGGTGTCATCGGTTAAACAGTGTAGCTCCAATCCATTTTTAAGATTTATAACTTGAGGCTTAGTCAAAGCCAAATCATCCAGCATATAGGCTTCAGGAGCCTGCTTTCTATCTAGCATAAATTTTATTCAGTAATGGATTTTCTATTAGATGAGTTTAAATTTTCCATATTAAAAGAAGCAGTAAAACGAAGTGTTTCACCTAATGGATTTTGACGTTCTATCGGTATTAAATAAGAAAAATCTAGTCCTAAAACCTGATACCTAAAGCCAAGACCGGCAGTAAAATATTGTCTCCCTCCTTTGGTTAAATGCTCATAAAAATAACCTGTCCTCACAGCAAAAACATCATTATACCAATATTCAACACCTGAGGCAATACTTATTTCACGTAATTCCTCATTAAATCCACCAGGGGCATCGCTAAAAGAGCCAAACATGCCTGGAAGAAGACCAATATTATCGCTACTGTTAGTGGTATCTCCAGGGTTTGGTGTAGGAACCATCAATTTATTGAAGTCAATTGAAATTGTGAGTGAATTATAAGCATCCAAAGCGGTGGTGAAAGCGGTACCTATTTTTAAATTAATAGGTAGAAATTGCTCATTATCACTATTTGAATAGGTGATTTTATTTGAGATATTCGATAATTGCAAGCCTGCAGAAAAATCAGAATCATTACCATTGAAAATCACTGGTTTAGTATAAAGCAAACCTATATCAACACCCAATGCAGTGGCCGGTTTCGGATCCTGCAAACTTGAGCCTTGGTAATCTCCAAATAAATTAGACCTGGCCATTCTGGCAGTTAAAGAAGCACTTAAATTATCACTAAGCTTTCTGGCATAAGCCACTGCTATAGAAAAATCTTTTGGAGAAGCCTCTAAACCATCACCTTGAACTCCTGTATCAGTAAAAAATATACTACCTAAATCGAAATATTTCATTGATATCCCTATTACTTGCTCCTGGTCAAGGCGATAGTAGCCACTTAAGTAAGAAATAGACATGTCATTCACTCCTATGGATGTTAACCACGGAGAATAGGAAACTGAAGCACCAATTTCGTTTTCAACAAATGCTAATCTTGCGGCATTCCACTGCATGGAATTTGCATCTGCAGAAAGAGCTACCCCTACATCGCCCATACCAGCTGACCTTGAGTCTGGAGAAATTAATAAAAAAGGCATAGCTGTAGTTATTACATTTCTTTGGTCATCCGGACTTTGTCCGGTAACAGTAGGGCCTCCACTAACTTGTGCTTTTACAGAGTAGCAAACTACTACTTGCACTAATATGAATACTATAAATTTTGCTTTTCGCATTTTCTTTTATTTAACTCAAATATACTTAATTGATTATAATTAACTTTTTAATTTCCTGTGTTTTTGCCTGATCTTCTACAGAACGAAGAAATACCCGGATAAAATATAATCCTGGAGCTACTTTTGTTCCATTTTGATTTGTAAGATCCCAATTATCTTCTCTCTTTTGCTCAGATGTAACAAACGAATGCTCATGTATTAATTTCCCTTGTGTATTAATTATTTGGTAAATCACCTCAGTTTCCTTATTTCTTCGGTTTTGTTCCAACCTAAAGTTTGAAAAACTAACAGCGGGATTGGGGTATACCACAAAATTTAAAATCTCTAACTGACTATTATCCACCACAAAAAATTCAATATTATTCTCAGACAAATTATTATTTACATCCTTTGCCTGAACTCCCAATTT
>JBBSPJ010000402.1:0-3772 GCA_038258905.1 Cytophagales bacterium | reverse complement strand
TAATTCAGATGAATGATTCCTTTTGTTCTACAAATATATAAAGTTATAATAATTTTGTATTTAACCGATAAAAGAAATGATTCAAGTCCAGCATTAAAAAAGTTTATGAAATCAATAACACTGCTTTAAAAGAATAAAAAAGGCTGCAGGATTCTGCAACCTTTTATTTTATTAAATTTTCAAGACTTATCAACCTAAATTCGACACCTATAATTTGTAGAGGCTCTGAACCCGTAATAAGAATCGACTCATGTGATCAGTTCATTATTTCTTCTCGTATAAATTAGAAGGCCAGCTGTCGTTACTTGAGTTTACATCAGGCAAAATTCTTTCCGGATCAATCGTTATTGACTTTACCTCTTTTGAAGAGTTAATCATATGATTCCAGTTATTACCTCTTTGCCAAATTTCAACCGGTAACTCAACCATTTCATCAGTACCATCTTCGTATACCACCTTCATTTTTACTGGCATCGGGATGTTGCCTTTATTACTTAATACTACAAGGTACCTTCCCTGATAAGGATATACACCATCAATGGCTAAATCAATATTTCCATTGCCATAAAACCATGTTTTCCAGAACCACGACAAATTCTCACCGGCTACATTCTCTATTGTATTGAAAAAATCTGCAGGGGTTGGATGCTTATAAGCCCATCTTTCGATATAAGCTTTAAAAGCGTTGTCGAATCTTTCATGCCCTATAATATATTCCCTTAACATGAATAAACCCATAGCCGGTTTCATGTAAGCAATCATCCCTAGATTACGGGTGCTCACCACGTCAGGGTAAGTGGCAATCGCTTCCCTTGATTCGTCCGTTAACCAGCTGGTATATTCTCGCGTCTGATCTAAATCGTCCTGATACTCTCCATCATTAAAAACTTCTGAAGAGTAGAAATTAATAAAAGTATTAAATCCTTCATCCATCCAGGCATACAATCTCTCATTACTACCCACAATCATAGGAAACCAATTATGACCAAATTCGTGATCTGTCACCCCCCATAAAGATTTCTCTTGCGAATCGTAACTGCAAAAAGATACTCCGGGATATTCCATTCCGCCCACGTTAGACGCTACATTTACAGCTGCAGGGTAAGGGTAAGGGTACCATTTTTTAGAATAATGTTCAATAGAGGCTTTGGTATACTCTGTAGATCTACCGTAACCAGATGGTCCATCGCTTTCTTTAGGATAAGCTGATTGCGCAATAGCTGTTTTACCACCCGGTAAATTAATACGTGCTGCATCCCAAATAAATGCTTTAGAAGTAGCAAAGGCTACATCTCTGGCATTAGAAATTTTAAATTTCCAGGTAGCCACACCAGATTGCTTAGGGCTTGTTTTAGTAGCATCACCTACTTCATCGGCAGTAATAATATGCACTGTTTCGTCACTATTAGCAGCTTTTTTCATTCTATTTTGCTGCTCTGAAGTCAATACTTCACCAGCATTTAATAATTCGCCAGATCCTACAACAATATAATCATAAGGAACAGTAATATTATATTCGAAATCACCATACTCCAGGTAAAACTCACCGGCACCTAAATAAGGCTCCACATTCCAGCCTGTCACATCATCCAATACAGCTAATCGCGGATACCATTGCGCCATAGAATAAATTGTACCATCATCCACTTTCAGCTGACCCATTCTGTCCATTCCCACTGTAGGAATATTATATTGAAAATTCATGCTGATAGTAGCTGTTCCTCCCTTTGCCTCCAGGGGTTCATTAAAAAATACTTGCATACGGGTATCGTTAATCATATGTTTGTTAGAAACTGCACCCCTCCTGCTACTTTTAGCTTCCAGGTTGCTGATCTCATAACCTCCATCCATATCACCTGTATATCGGTTTCCCTGGATGGGGGTAGTTAGTGTACCTCTTGATTCTTCAGTGAATCTATTCTGTTCCATCTGCAACCAAATAAATTCCAATTTTTCAGGGCTATTGTTGGTATAAGTAATGGTAATGGTTCCTGCTAAAAGATTTTCTTCAGGATCTAGCGAGGCATTGATTTTATAGTCTGCTCTGTTTTGCCAATATTGCGGACCCGGCTTACCTGTTGCTGAGCGATACATGTTGCCTGACCGGTTACCAAAAAAACCAAAAACATCCTGTTGGTTAGATTCTACTTCCTGTGCATTTGCTGTCCAGATGACAGAAAGCATCAAAAAGCAAGAAATTTTGAATATTTTCATAAATTTATAAGTGTTTAATTATTTACTAAAAGACGAAATTAGTAAAGTTTTATTTCTTTAGGTAAGAATATTTTATTAATGGTTTTATAAAAAAATATATCTCTTTACGATTTTAAGAAGTAAGTGGGATTTCAACTATAAAATTTGCCCCAATATTATCTCTACCTTTTTCGTGTCTTACCTCTCCATTAATCAATTCCACATACCTTTTAACGAGCGACAGACCTAAACCTGTAGAAATTTCACCAGCGGTTGGTTTAGTACTCAGTTTAGAAAACTTCTTGAAAAGCATATTTTCCTCTTTAGAGCTGATGCCAGGACCCTCATCCATCACTTCTACTTTAAGTATTTCAGGCGTATTTGAAAGCTTTATTTCAATCGCTTTATAGGGTTCAGAAAATTTAATAGCATTTGAAATCAAGTTTTCGAAAATAAGGTTCAGATAAGTTTTATCTGCTTTTACGCGTGATTTTTCAGCCAAATTTTCAAGTTTAATGTTAATATTCTTTCTAATAGCCAATTCCTGCATTTTTTGACTTAATTGATCTAATAAGGGCATGATTTCCAGCTCTTTCATCTGAACATTTAATTCCTCGTGCTCAGATTTATCCATTTCAAGCACCTTATTCACCAGGTTTTCTGCACCTAGAGTGGTTTTAAGGATTAAAGCCTTGTACTCTTTCATATCCTTTTCTGATGCCTCCATTTCCATCAGTTTCACTAAACCTTTAATATTATTTAAAGGACTTCTTAAATCATGAGCCAAAATCCTGATGATATAATCTTTTTCCTCAATTAAACCGGCTAATTTTTCCTTTTGATCAGAAATAGTGCTTTTCTGATGAGCAAGAATTGCATTTTGATTTTCCAGCTGCTTTAAAGCTTTAGATTGAGTATATTGAAATGCCAACATTATAAAGAAAAACAATAGTAATAAACCAGTATATATAGAAGTTAACCACTCAGCTCTCAAGGAAGTATTATATAATACAGGATATTCATAACCACTTATAGATCCCCAACCTATAAGAAGCATGGCCGCAAAGCTTATGAAACCCCAAAAATATGCTGATTTCCTATTAACAATCAACAGTGCACAAATTGGAATAGCAATGATCCACGCATAGAGGGCTGAATCTACTCCACCGGAAAAATAACATAAGGCAGTTACTGCATAAGCTCCGATAAAAATATAAAAGTTACCCAGTAGGTTAATGGGAAGTCTGGTTTTTATTAAAAAGGGTAAAAGGAGGAATCCTATTGAATTCGTTATTAACAAATATTTTCCGGGATCGAAATCAAAAATTATACTAATCAGGAGATAACCAACAGAAAACAAGCTTGTAATGAGGGACCCTCTTACTAATAAACGAGCCCTTCTTAAGGATTCCTGACTTTCGAAGCGGAAAGGGTGAATAAAATAATCAATAAAAGAAGCTATACTCATAAATAATAAAAACTATTTTGTTTTTAATACCGCTATTTAAGTAATAAGCATAAGTTTTCAACATATTAATATATGTAAAAACATTTATTTCGATGAATTTATATTGTCAGC
>JBBSPJ010000401.1:0-3772 GCA_038258905.1 Cytophagales bacterium | reverse complement strand
TAATAATTCTCCCAAATTGGTAAGCCGCAAAACCAAAAGCCAATTTCTGACGAGCGAAAACACCCATCATTAATGGAGAACACATTACTGTGCAATGCATTCCACCGATTAGCCCTATGCTGAGTGCAGCCCAAATCATTACTTATTAATAAAAACGCGTTCTTCCTGATGATACATTTTACCTTCCTTTTCCCAGCTTAACCCTACCTGCCACACACCTTTTTCTAATTTTTCCAAAGGAATCAGATTATTCTTTGCTAATGGGAGTTTAAAATCCATTCTGGCATCAGAAGGACGGAACATATGTATGATGCCTTTTACTTCACCAGCTCCTTCAAAATATAAATGCAAGTTTTCCTCTTGCTGCTCAATATCAATAGCAGACTCCCACTTTTGGGCATTGCTCATCTTACCCATATGTGCCTCATAGGCAATTTCCTCTTCGTAGTAATTGGCTTCTACTAAATTCACCTCCTGGTTAAAACTTATCGTAACCAAAGTGATTATTAAAACTACGAATAAACTAAAAACTACAACTATTCTATTTCCCCAATTCATCTTTTTACATTTTAATGATTTATTTCTGAAAGCTTTTCGGTCCAGGAAATCTGGATTTAATAGTTTGCACTACCTTATCATCCTTTTTTACAATCAATTTAAATTTATCTCCTTTTTCATTGAAAATACGCCTGGGCATTTCAATAAAAACATAAACATCTGCCTTTTTCTGACCCTCCAATACCTTCATTGCACCTGCGGGAAAAAATAATTTTGCTCCTTCCGGTTCAACTTCAAAACTCAACTGCATGGGATCGAAGCTTTTATTGATCATTTGCAGTTGGTACATATTGCTAATGATGGAATCGTTCTTAATCTGATAGATTGAACCGGGAGTTCTGGTTAGAGTTGTTTCCACTGGTGCCCTACCCACTAACAAAAAGCCCATTATTCCTAAAAGAATAATTAAAACACCTGAGTATGCCAAAACTCTTGGAGTTACCAATGATTTCTTCCTTTCCTCCACTCCTTCGTGCGAGTCAAACCGAATCAAACCTTTTGGTTTATTTATTTTGGTCATTACTTCATCGCAGGCATCAATGCAAGCAGTGCAGTTTACGCATTCCATCTGAGTACCATTTCTGATGTCTATACCTGTAGGACAAACTTGCACGCATAATGTACATTCAATACAATCTCCTTTATCCGGTTGTGGGTCTCCTTTTTTAAGCTTAGCCCTAGGCTCACCTCTCAACCAATCGTACATTACTACAATAGATTTTTTATCCAGAAAAACGCCTTGCAATCTGCCATAAGGACAGATAACAGTACAGGCTTGCTCTCTGAAATAAGAAAACACAAAATAGAAAACACCGGTAAAGAATAGTAGACCTGAAAAACCCGCCCAATTGGCTGTTGGTCCTGAGGCGATGATTTCCTGCATTTCATTTATCCCAATGAGATAGGCCATAAAAGTATGCGATACCCAAAATGAAATAAGTAAAAATATTCCTTGTTTAGCTGTTTTCTTCCAAATCTTTTCAAAGTCCCAGGGCTTAGCATTCAATTTTCTTTGCCTGCCTGCATCTCCCTCTATCCAGTATTCAATTTTTCGGAAAACCATTTCCATAAAAACAGTTTGCGGACAAGCCCAGCCACACCAAACACGGCCAAATACCACCGTAAATAGCAAAATAAAGACCACAAAAATCAGCATCAGAAATATTAGCAAATGCGTATCCTGAGGCCAAAATACACTTCCTAAAATGACAAATTTGCGATCAAAAACATTGAATAATAGTAGCGGGTGTCCTCCAATTTTAATGAAGGGCCCTGCAAAAAATAAGCCTAAAAGAAGCCATGCCAGCACGCGCCTGTAATTATGTAATGGTCCTTTTGGCTTTTTAGGGTAGATCCAGTTCCGTTTCCCCTGCTCCCCTACTGTCGCCAATTGTCCTCTGAAATTTTCCTGATCTAAATTATCCATATTTTATCCGTTTTCCTGCAATGAATCAGGCAATTCTTCCACCGCTTCATCAATCCGCTCTTCCGCTTTTTCTACCTTTTCTTCTTCTCCTTGCGGATTTACCTGGCTAGGTTTAAGTTCCCCTTGAGGTTCTTTTGGAGCTGCCGATGGCTGCCCAACTAAGCTCAATACATAGTTAGAAACATCCTGAATCTGTTTAGGATTCAGATTGCCTTTCCAGGGGATCATGCCCTTAGCAGGCACTCCTTCATATACTGTTGTAAAAACACCTTTAATATCTTCACCATGTATCCAGTATTCGTCCGTTAAGTTGGGTCCTACTCCACCACCTCCATCTGCCGCATGACAAACCGCACAATTCGCAATATAAATTTGTTTACCTGCAGCCATTACTGCCTCATCAGTTTCTAATTTCGCTGTTTCGGAGGTGATGCTCATAACTCCCGCTTTAGCGCGTACTTCAGCTCTGAGAGCAGCTTCTTCTACCTCGGCATTATACTCAGTAGTCTGATCAGGAATGATATCAAAAATTAAATAGGCTGGCACATAGAATAGCGCAAATAAGAAAGTACCTATAAAAATATACTTGAGCCACGGTGGCATACCGTAGTCCATCTCACGTATTCCATCGTAGTTATGGTCAAGCATCATATCTCCCTGCTCTTCTACAGGTTTCAGCTTCCCTGTTACCCATCTTTGATTAAACTGCTCAAAGAAACTTAATCTTTTCTCTCCTTTTTCTGCAGCTTTCTTATTTAGGATAATATTGGCTGTTTGCAACATTAAACTAGTAAGCACTACCATGAGCAAAATCAACACAATAACGAGCCCTCCAATAATAAGTAATAGTCTCCCTTGTTCAGATTCCATTAAAGTAGAAATCATTGATTTAGGTTCCAATATCTCTGCAGCTTCTTCTGCCTGAGCGAATAAGCTTATGCCCCCCAGCAAAAATGCCGGAAGAATTACCAGTATTTTATTTACTAATTTATTCATGTCCTTCAGTTTTTTTAGGTTCCACTTCCATATCATCAAAAGGCATTTGCTCCATTTTTTTGATATAGTTTTTGTCAGCTCTTACCACCCACCAGATTAAGCCTACAAAAAATAAAAAAAATATAGATAAAGAAATCAGTGGGTATATCTGAAAATTATCGAGTTGTTCGAAATAGTGTTTAAACATGATTTTATCTATTTATTTTCTGAAACTTCCATTTTTATATCCGTACCCATTCTTTGCAGGTAAGCTATTAGAGCCACGATTTTTTGCTCAGGCAGCGTTTCAATTCCATCAGCCTCAAGGTTAGCAACAATACGATCAGCTTGCGCCAGTGCGTTTGCCTCTGCCTCTTTATCAAAGCCCTCGGGATAAGGAACCCCTAACTTTTGCATCACTCTGATTTTAGCAGGAATACCAGCTAGGTCATACTTTTCACTAATCAACCAAGGATATGGGGGCATAATTGAGCCCGGAGCCATAGAACGGGGGTCATACATGTGATTAAAATGCCATGAATCAGGATATTTCTCTCCGATTCTATGCAAATCAGGCCCGGTACGCTTTGATCCCCATAAAAATGGATGATCATAAACAAACTCTCCTGCTTTAGAGTACTCACCGTATCGCTCGGTCTCATCCCTAAATGGTCTAATCATTTGAGAATGACAACCTACACAACCCTCAGAAATATAAATATCTCGTCCTTCTAATTCCAAAGGGGTATAAGGTTGCACAGAGGCTATACTTGTAACATCCTTATTTTTAAGCAAAAAGGACGGAATCAGTTC
>JBBSPJ010000400.1:0-3779 GCA_038258905.1 Cytophagales bacterium | reverse complement strand
TGATTAAAATAGTATAATTTCAACAATCAAAAGTAACGTTTTATTTAATAACTGATATTAAAGCTCGAAGTTAAGTATTATATAAAAAAATAAAAAAAGAATTAAGCGAATGAATCAAGATCGTATCAAGCAATTGGAAAAATTTAAGGTAGAATCCCCTGACGACCCCTTTATTTTATATGCTCTGGCTACAGAGTATAAAGAGGAGCTTCCGGCAAAAGCAAAAGCACTTTTTGATGAATTATTATCAAACCATAGCGACTATATTGGCACTTATTATCATGCTGCCGCTTTATATGCAGAACATTTTGATAGAGATGTAGCCGATGTCATCTACCAAAAAGGCATTAAAAAAGCGCAGGAATTAGGCGAAGCACATGCATTAAAAGAATTAAATAATGCTTATTTAAATTTTCAATTTGATGATTAAAAAATTAATCTTCCCTTAAAGCTTTAATTAATTCCTCTTTTGTCATTTCTGAACGGCCTTCAATATCTACTTTTTGGGCCTGCTCATAGAGTTCTTCTTTAGTCCACTCTTCATATTTAGGAGATTTACCGCCTTTTTTACCTGAATTTGGGGTGTTTGCAATGCGGGCAGCTTTTTCCTGGCTCATCCCTTTTTCGCGCAATGCTTCATACTGCTCTTCATTCTTTATGGAAGGTCTTTCGTTTTTAGGCATAATCAATAAACTTTAGTTATTAATATTTAACTTCTATTAATGCGCAAGAGTTACATTATAACCACTCACTTTTATAGAATTAATGTGTATTTTTATGCATTATTAAAGCTGTATGGATTTCTTTTTAAATATTTACGAATACTTTAGCCACGCTTTTTGGAATATTAGTTTGAGGTATTTTGGGGCTGCCGGCATTGCTTTTGTGCTTTTTTATTTCCTGTTAAAGAAAGTAATGGCCAATAGAAAAATACAAGAAAAGTTTCCGTTGACTAAAGATTATACAAGAGATATTGGCTATTCAATTATTACTATTTTCATTTTTACGATTGTAGCTGTATTAAGCCTGCGTACCTTTTCTGAATATACTCTCATTTATGATGAGGTAAGTGACAGGCCTATTTGGTATTATTGGGTTTCTATGATCTTGATGCTTGTATTACACGATTTTTATTTTTATTGCACTCACAGATTAATGCATAACCCAAAACTATATCGGTATTTTCATAAGGTACATCATACTTCTACTAATCCTTCTCCCTGGACAGCCTATTCATTTCATCCATTAGAAGCAGTGGTTGAAGCAGGTATAATTACTTTAATTGCAGTCTCGATTCCTGCTCACAGAACTGCTATTGCTTTATTTTTTGTATTTCAGATCATTTATAATGTGTACGGTCATACTGGCTATGAGCTTTGGCCAAGAAACTTCCATAAAACATGGATTGGTCGGTATATCAATACCTCGGTAGCACATAATATGCATCATAAGAAGTTTCATGGTAATTATGGACTCTATACGCTCATTTGGGATAGGTTATTCAGGACAATTAGAGAAGATTATGATGCTGATTATCAGAATGCTATTCGTATTAAAGAAGCAAAAACAGCTAAAATTTAGTCAATCTATTTTTTTAATACAATTCCCTATCTACTACCATTCCACTTTAAAATAAACAAGATCATTTGTCGCATCCATGATATATATAAGATTTTCTTTTGAAAGATATAGATAATAAACTAAATTATTAGTTGATACTAGAAAATGAATAAAATTGTCTTCAACTTGATAAGAATTTTGTTTCGGAGAAGCCAATTTTCATTTCATTAAACAATGATAAGTTTTTAATTATGCCCGGAACAAAAACCAATAATTTCTTATTAGTTTTATTTTCAGTATTCAACATTGTATCATGTCAAAAATCTACTAAAGAAAATTTTAGCAATCCGAAAAATCAAGATACTTATACACTGAAAATATCTGATACATTAATTTTTCCATCAGACTATAAGCATTCTGCAAACACTAATTTTTTTTCTGTAAGGAACAATGTTTTACTACAACAGAACAGCCTTGACAATAGTATTTACGCTTATGACTTAATCACCCAAGAACAATTGTTTAAATTAATATTACCAGCATACGGTCCCGATAAAATAGGTAAAATACAAGGATTTAATTATATAAGTGAGGATTCTATTTATATAATTACACCTTTAAATAACCAAATCAAATTGATTGACTCCAAATTGAACATAATTGATTTGTACGATATAGGTGATATAATTAATAGTAAAATTGCTTCCTTTAGTCAAATGCCCTTACTGAAATTTAATAACTTACTGCTTATTAATTGTTTACCTGAAACTGATTATTATGAGGATCCCAGGTTCATTTTGTTCGACATGTGTAGCAATAAAATTATTGATAATATGAATATTGCAGATTTTATTGACATCGATTTTTACGACCTATTATTTACACTGAATTCAACTGAAAAGTTAAGTGATAATACCGCTATAATTTCAATTGGAGTAAATGAAAAAGTCTTTATTTACAATGTAGCGGAAAAACAAATTATTGATAGCATGGTCATTAAAAGTAATAACTTTACCAATACAGTGCCCCTACCTAAAGCTCAAAATATTGCAACAAGAGATAGATTGGAAAGAAGTTATTATATATCTATCTATAAAGTAATATTTGAAAACAATACTTTCTTGTTTAGAACAACTACATTATCAACTGAACCATATGATGTTGAAGGTAATTTAAAGACCCTGTATGATAAACAGAAGTCAGTCATAATTTATGATCTTTCTAATCGCACCAAGGTTGGCGAATATTTTCTACCTAAAAATATCTTCGATTTCAGAGAAGGGTTCGTTTATAACAATAGAATTTATTTTCAATTAAATAATCTAAATTCTCCTGATGATGAGAACCTAATGAAATTTGTAGGTTATGAGGTCATAAAAAAATAACAGAGCTATTTATCAGCCTCCAACTCCAAATACTCCTCGCCCGTAATTACAGGTTTTAAGCTGTCTAATTCTTCCATCGTAAAAATTCTGGAGCGAATTAGAAAACGAACACCCATAGGTATTTCCAATGAAAAACTGGAGCCTCTTCCTTCAGTTATATCAAGGGTAAGGTGAGTATGTTTCCAATATTCAAACTGGTCTTTGCTCATAAAAAAGTCGCAACCGTAAACCTGATCCATCCATACATCGCCCCCTCCTACTTTAAAATCTCCTTTTTCAAAGCACATCGGTGAGGAGCCATCGCAGCATCCGCCACTCTGGTGAAACATTAACTCTCCAAATCTATCACGTAATTCATCTATTACTTCAATTGCTCTATCTGTTATTGATACTCTTTCCATTTTTTGAGTTTTAAGTTTTAGGTTTTAAGTTATTGGTATTAGGTCTTAAGTTTTAGGTTCTAGATTGTCGCAGCGAAGCGAAGATCCCGAGACGAAGGAAACGGGATAGATTTTAAGTTTTAGGTTATAAATTTTTGGTCTTTGGGTATTAGTTTAATTATCTTGATTTTGGATAATAAAAAAAATTATAGGTTATAAGTAACACTTACTTATAACCTATAACTTACTACCTAAAACTATATCCTAAAAGAATCCTAATTTATTCTTATCATAAGAAATCAACATATTTTTAGTTTGTCTGTAGTGATCCAACATCATTTTGTGGTTCTCTCTACCAAAACCAGACTTCTTATATCCTCCAAATGGAGCATGTGCAGGATAAGCATGGTAACAATTCACCCAAACACGACCCGCTTTTACAGCTCTCGGCACT
>JBBSPJ010000399.1:0-3788 GCA_038258905.1 Cytophagales bacterium | reverse complement strand
TACAATTACAATGGCTAACAATTTCAAAAAATTCTTGGTTTTTCTACTCATCTGATTTTATGTTTTGGTGTTAATGATCTTAAATATAAAATTCTCTTTCCATAAATCTACAGCATCAAGCATTTTTCCTTTAAATTCGTGCTGAATTATGGCAATAATAGGAAAAAATATTACAGAGGCAAAAAATTTACTCGACAAGGGCGAATTAATAGGTTTACCTACAGAAACTGTTTATGGGTTAGCCGGTAATTCATTAAATGTAGATGCGGTAAGTAAAATTTTTAAAGTAAAAAACCGACCGTATTTTGATCCTTTAATATTGCATACTTATTCTTTACAACAGATTGCTGAGTACACTCAAAATATTCCCGACAAGGCCAAGGCATTAGCCAACCAATTGTGGCCCGGTCCGCTCACCTTACTTTTAGAGCGAAATACTAAAATCCCTGACTTAACTTGTTCGGGCTTAGCCCGCGCAGCTTTCAGAATTCCAAACCATCCGGTTGCATTAGCACTACTAAAAGAATTAGATTATCCGCTAGCCGCACCAAGTGCTAATCCATTTGGCTACATCTCTCCTACTTCTGCACAACACGTAGAAAAACAATTAGGCAATCAATTACAATATATTTTAGAGGGGGAAATAAGTGATGTTGGAATTGAATCAACCATAGTGGGTTTTGAAGGTGACCAACCAATTATTTATAGACTAGGAGGGCTGGAACTACAAAACATAGAAGCCATAGTTGGAAAATTAAAGGTATTACCACATTCCAGCTCCCAACCTGATGCACCTGGAATGCTAAAAAGCCATTATGCTCCTAAAAAACAGTTTATATTAGGAGATATCTCAGCCAACATTTTGAAATTCAAGTCGCAGAAAGTAGGTATACTATCTTTTAAGAAAAAATACAAAGAAGCTTCACTCAATTATGTTTTGAGCGAAAAAGCAGATTTGAATGAGGCTGCTAAAAATCTATTTTCTTATCTTCGAATATTAGACGAAAGTGATGCGGATATCATATTAGCTGAACCCGTGCCGGATATTGGTTTAGGAAGAGCGATAAATGATCGGTTATCGAGAGCATCCGTATAATTATTAAAATTAAAACAACAAACGAAAATCAAATGAGAACCATTAAAGACTATTCCTTTAAAGAGAAAACTGCGCTTGTTCGTGTAGATCTAAATGTACCTTTAAATAAAGATTTTGAAGTAACCGACACTACAAGAATTGATGCCACAGTAGATACTGTTCAAAAAATTATCAAAGACGGTGGTAAAGTAATTTTAATGTCACATTTAGGCCGGCCTAAAGATGGACCAGAAGATAAATTTTCACTACGACACATAGTTAGTGCATTGGAAAAAGCGTATGGAACTAAGGTGCATTTTAGCGATGAAGCTGTTGGAGATAAGGCCAAAGAAAAAGCAAGCCAGTTAAAAACCGGAGAAGTTTTATTGCTGGAAAATGTAAGATTTTACCCGGGTGAAACCAAAGGTGATGAAGCTTTTGCCCGATCACTATCGGAATTAGGAGATGTTTATGTAAACGATGCCTTTGGTACAGCCCATAGGGCTCATGCCTCCACTACAGTAGTGGCTAAATTTTTTAAAGATAAATTAGCCGGCTTTGTGATGCATGCTGAAATAGCTAATGCTGATAAAGTTTTAGGTCAGGCCAATAAACCATACACTGCAATTATGGGAGGTGCTAAAATCTCTGATAAAATATTAATTATTGAGAAATTATTAGATAAAGTAGATAACCTTATCATTGGTGGTGGCATGTCATATACCTTTTTTAAAGCCATGGGTGGTAAAATTGGCAGTAGTTTAGTAGAAGAAGATAAAGTTGATTTAGCGAAGGAATTAATACAAAAAGCTAAGGCAAAAGGAGTGGATCTTAAATTACCAATTGATTCTATCATAGCAGATGCATTTTCCAACGATGCCAATACTAAAATTGCTCAAAATCATTCAATAGAAGATGGCTGGATGGGCCTAGATATTGGACCGGAGGCAACAGCTATATTTCAAAAAACTGTAGAAGAGTCTAAAACAATTCTTTGGAATGGCCCAATGGGTGTTTTTGAAATGGAAAAATTTGCTGCAGGCACAAAAGCTATTGCTGAATCAGTAGTAAAAGCCACTGAAAATGGTGCTTTCTCCTTAATTGGTGGTGGCGACTCAGCAGCAGCAGTGAATAGCTTAGGCTATGGAGATAAAGTGAGTTATGTATCTACTGGCGGTGGTGCTTTGTTAGAATATATGGAAGGAAAAGTGTTGCCTGGTGTAGCAGCATTAGATTGAGAAAATACTCAAAACCCTCCTTTAATATAAAATTTAGAGGAGGGTTTATATCATTTTTTATCATCTACAAAAGCTAAATCAATAGTCCTTTTATCAATATCTGTTGCTTTTACCTCTACAGTTACTCTGTCTCCTAATGTGATCATTCTTTTATTATTCCGACCGAATACTCTGTAATTTTTTTCATCAAACTCATAGTAATCATCTTGCATATCAGCCAGTCGAACCATTCCTTCACATTTCGTTTCAATAATCTCAACAAAAATACCCCATTCGGTAACCCCTGTTACAAGACCCTCAAATGGTTTATCCTCCACTGAGGCCATATATTCTACTTGTTTATACTTAATAGAAGCTCTTTCTGCATCAGAAGCACGCTTTTCCATATCAGAAGAATGTAAGCATTTACTTTCATATTCCTCTTTACTGGCAGATTTACCACCCTCCAAATAATGCTGTAAAAGTCTGTGCACCATTACATCAGGGTATCTTCTAATGGGTGATGTAAAATGTGTGTAATATTGAAATGCCAATCCAAAGTGAAATGAGCTTTTAGTGGTGTATTTAGCCTTGGCCATTGATCTAATAGCCAAACTTTCTAATACGTTTTGCTCAGGTTGCCCTTGTATATCACTCATTAAATTATTCAGTGATTTAGAAATAGATTTCTCCTCAATTTTTAAATCGTGTCCAAATCTTTTAGCAAAAACAGAAAAAGTAGTTAGCTTTTCAGGATCAGGATAATCATGTTGACGATAAACAAAAGTCAATTTTTGTTCCCCTTTCTTCTTAGTTGAAATAAATTCCGCCACTTTTCTGTTGGCGAGCAGCATATATTCCTCCACCAATTTGTGGGCATCCTGCCTCACTTTAGGAATTACTCCTAAAGGCTTGCCATTTTCATCTAGTTTAAATTTAACCTCTACTGACTCAAAGGCAATAGCACCTGCCTCAAACCTTCTGGCTTTTAATTTCTTAGCTATCTCATTTAATTGGTGCAATTCAGCTACATGGTCACCCGTTTGCGCTTCCAGTATAGCTTGTGCTTCTTCGTATGCAAACCTTCTATCTGAATGTATGATTGTTCGCCCGAACCATTCATGATGCACAGTACCGTGCTCATCCAATTGAAAAACTGCTGAAAATGTAAGCTTATCTTCATTGGGTCTTAAAGAACATAAACCATTGGAAAGCCTTTCAGGCAACATAGGTATGGTTCTATCTACTAAATAGGCTGAAGTGGCCCTTAAGTAGGCTTCATCTTCCAGTGCGGTGCCCGGTTTCACATAGTATGTTACATCTGCGATGTGAATCCCTATCTCAAAAAATCCATTTTCGAGCTTTTGAAAAGAGATGGCATCATCAAAATCCTTTGCATCTTCAGGGTCGATTGTGAAGGTGGTTACCTCCCTCATATCCCTTCTTTTAGCTATCTCTTCTTTGGTTATTTTATCACTAATTTGTTCAGATTCATT
>JBBSPJ010000398.1:0-3794 GCA_038258905.1 Cytophagales bacterium | reverse complement strand
GTAAACTGACCATTTCTTTTAATAAATTCTTTGGTGCCATCCAAAGGATCTACCAACCAAAAGGTATTCCAATCTTTCCTTTCAGCATAGCTCATATGCTTTCCCTCTTCAGATAAAATAGGAAACTGCTCTTCCATCAATTCCAAACCTTTTTTTATCACATCATCAGCGGCTTTATCGGCTAAGGTAAGCGGACTGTCATCTGCTTTATGATCTACCACCTTGCTTAAATCAGCATCATTATAAATATGCATGATGGCATCTCCTGCTTCTTTCGAAATTTTCTTGAGTTCCTCAATAATTTGTTTAGTATTCATTTTTGTCATGTTATTTTAACTATTTATTCCTTTAATTCAATTTTGAAGCGATTATAAGTAATTAATAGAGCATCAAATTTAATTATACTGTCTACGTTCATCACTCCTTCATCGATAATTCCTCAAAATTACACGAGAATATTTGATATTAATAGTAATAGTCTATTAACTTTGTAGGAAATAAAACTCAATTGAATAATATTTATCCTATTTTCGATACAATTTTAAGCAAAGAGGACAAAGAAACCTTGCTTAAACAAAAATCCGTAGTGATTTGGATGGTAGGGCTCTCCGGTTCCGGTAAGAGCACACTCGCCCGTGCATTGGAAAACACTTTGCATGAAATGGGTCATTTAACGCAGCTTTTGGATGGAGATAACTTGAGAGTTGGCATCAACAATAACTTAAGTTTTAGTCCGGAAGACCGCACGGAAAACATTAGAAGAGCTGCTGAAACCGCTAAGCTTTTTATGAATGCCGGAGTGGTAACCATTTGTTCATTTATTAGCCCAACGGAAGAAATAAGAAAAATGGCCAGGCAAATTATTGGCGATGGCTATGTAGAGGTTTTTATCAATTGTCCATTAGCTGTTTGCGAAGAAAGGGATGTAAAAGGACTTTACGCCAAAGCCAGAAAAGGAGAAATTAAAGAATTTACAGGGATAAGCGCTCCTTTTGAGGAACCGCAAAATCCTGAAATAAATATAGATACGGCTCATCAAAGTTTAGAAGTGAGCCATCAACAATTAGTGAATCAAATTATTGAACGCATAAAATTATAATATGGGATCTTACAATCTATCACATTTAGATCAACTTGAATCTGAAGCCATTTACATTTTTCGTGAAGTAGCAGCGCAATTTGAAAAGCCTGTTATTCTATTTTCCGGAGGGAAAGATTCCATTACGATGGTTCACCTGGCACAGAAAGCTTTTTGGCCGGCTAAAATTCCCTTCCCTTTATTGCATATAGATACAGGCCATAATTTCCCTGAAGCCATTGACTTCAGAGATAACTTAGCTAAAAAATACAATGTTAAATTGGATGTGGGTTTAGTAGCAGATTCTATTAAACGCGGTACTGCTAAAGAAGAAAAAGGCTTAAACCCAAGCAGAAATACTTTGCAATCCATTACTTTATTAGAGAAACTGGAAGAAGGAAAATATGATGCTGCTTTTGGTGGAGGAAGAAGAGACGAAGAAAAAGCCAGAGCCAAAGAAAGGTTTTTCTCTCATCGTGATGATTTTGGTCAGTGGGATCCTAAAAACCAAAGACCTGAACTATGGAACCTCTATAATGGCATGAAAGCTCAGGGCGAGTCATTCAGAATTTTTCCTATCAGCAACTGGACAGAGATGGATGTTTGGCAATATATTAAGAAAGAAAAAATTGACTTACCGAGCATCTATTTCTCTCATGAAAGAAATGTTGTGAATAGAAACGGAGTATTAATCGCTGAATCACCTTATAATACATTATTAGATGGCGAAAAATACGAAAAGCAGATTATACGCTATAGAACTTTAGGCTGTATGACCATTACCGGAGCGGTACATTCTGAAGCTGATAATTTAGATAAAATTATTGAAGAAGTAGCAGCTGCTCGCCAAACTGAACGTGGAAACAGAGCTGATGACAAAAGATCAGAAGCTGCTATGGAAGACAGAAAGAAACAAGGCTATTTTTAATAGAATCGAAAATTAAGACCTGAAAAACTACATTTTCCAAAACACAAAATCTCACATTTCTTAAAATTTAGAAAATGACTGAAACTACTAAATCAACCACTGCCGGATACCTGGATATGGACTTACTTCGCTTCTCTACTGCCGGTAGTGTGGATGATGGCAAAAGTACCTTAATTGGCAGATTGATGTACGATACCAAATCAATTTTCCAGGATCAGATGGATGCCATGGAAGAATCTAGCAGGAATCGTGGCGATGAGCATGTGAACCTTGCCTTATTAACTGATGGATTAAAAGCAGAAAGGGAACAAGGTATTACTATTGATGTGGCTTACCGATATTTTGCTACACCTAAAAGAAAATTCATTATTGCCGATACACCTGGGCATATTCAATATACCCGAAATATGGTAACAGGTGCCTCTACTGCTAATCTGGCTATTATTTTAATAGATGCCAGAAAAGGGGTGATTGAGCAAACCAAAAGGCATTCATTTATTGCTTCGTTACTGCAAATCAAGCATATTATTGTTTGTATCAATAAAATGGATTTGGTGGACTATTCAGAAGAAGTTTTTGAGGAAATTCAAAAAGACTTCTTGAGCTTCGATGCTAAATTAGAAATTCCTGACATCAGATTTATTCCTATTTCCGCTTTAAATGGAGATAATGTAGTGGATAAATCAACTAATATGGACTGGTATAAAGGTCCATCATTATTATGGACCTTAGAAAATGTACAAGTAGCTTCCGATAGAAATTTTATTGATAGCAGAATGCCTGTACAATGGGTTATCCGACCACAGTCTGACAAATACCATGATTTCCGGGGCTATGCAGGTTTAATCGGAGGCGGCATTTTCAGAAAAGGTGAAGAAGTAGTGGTATTACCATCGGGCTTTACTACCAGAATAAAGTCCATCAGCACTATGAATGGCGAGTTGGAAGAAGCCTTCGCTCCTATGTCGGTTGCTATGACTTTGGAAGATGAGATAGATATCAGTCGGGGTGACATGCTGGCCAAACCTAATAACCAGCCTACTGTAGGTCAGGATATTGAATTAATGGTTTGCTGGTTGAATGTAACACCTTTGAAATTAGGTGGCAAGTACCTAGTGAAGCATACAACCAATGAAGCAAAATGCATTATTAAAGAGGTGAAATATAAAGTGAACGTGAACACTTTGGAGAAAAACGAAGAGGATAAAGAATTATCAGCCAATGATATAGGCAGAATTACCATTAAAACTGCCCGACCTTTATTGTATGACTCTTACCGCAAAAACAGAAATACCGGTTCTTTAATTATCATTGATGAATTTACGCATGAAACAGTAGGTGCTGGAATGATAATTTAAGGTATTATTAAGTTAAAAGTTTAAAAAGGCTGCTTAATACGAAATAAGCAGCCTTTTTTTTGTTTGGCGGTTAATAATAACCTCAAATCCCCAAATCACTTCGATCGCTCCAAATTTCATAAATGGGATCTCCTTTGCTGCTTTTGCCAGAATGATGCCATTTTCCATCTTTTAATTCGAAATCAAAACTGAGTTCAGCACCCACTCTGGAGCTGTCACGGGAAAAGAATTTTATAATTTCAGTATATTTCCCATCTTTAGTAATGTATTCTCCTCCACCTGTTCCGGAAAACACAGCTGTTTCACTATTATAGGCAATCCATTGGAAACGAGTGCCTGATAAAATTTTCATTGTTTTTCTCGCTCCGGGTGTCATTGTATTCATTTCTCCATCTCTTTCCCTTCCGGTTATCAACCAAGCGCCATTTAG
>JBBSPJ010000397.1:0-3800 GCA_038258905.1 Cytophagales bacterium | reverse complement strand
CTAATTGGGAAACAAAAAAACTCCCTGCGGTCAAACATTTTGTTTCTGATCCAATTACAAATTCAAAATACCTAAAATGAATAAGGCCGATCCTTCTAATGTTATATAAACTTACCAATAAATTTATGTTAGTACAAAAATAATTAAGCTAAATTAGATGATGTAATTTGATGTCAATATGTCCAATATCTCATTAATAATAGAAGAACGCGCAGCCAATATTGGTAATTTTATGGTAGGTAGGTTATTGCCTTTTCAGCAAAAAAGAGCTGTGGGCCCATTTGTTTTTATAGACCATATGGGGCCTGCCAAGCTGAAAGATCATGAAAACCTGGATGTACCACCACATCCGCATATTGGTTTATCAACCCTTACCTATCTGTTTGAAGGAGCCATTATGCACAAAGATAGCATGGGCACCGAATTGGAAATAAAGCCCGGTGCCGTCAATTGGATGACTGCCGGAAAAGGTGTGGTGCATTCCGAGCGTACACCGGAATATTTAAGAAGTTCAGATAAAAGTTTACATGGCTTACAAATTTGGGTGGCCTTGCCTAAGGATTTGGAAGAGTCAGAGCCTTCCTTTACTCATATAGAAGCTTCCCAAATTCCTCAATGGGAACAAGACGGATTGCAATTTAAATTGATTGCCGGTAAAGCTTTTGGCAAACAACCACCTGTTCCTGTACACAGCAATTTATATTTTATTGAAATCAAAAGCGGCAAGCAGAAGAAAGTTAATATTGGTAGTGACTTATTTGGAGAAAGTGCATTGTATATTTTGGATGGCCATATCAAAAGCGAAGGGAATACTTATGAACCCAAACAAATATTAATTGCCAAGGATAGTACGCTTTGTGAATTTGAAATAGGTGAAAACACCACTGTTTATATCTTTGGAGGAGAGCCTTTTCCGGAAGAAAGGTATATCAATTGGAATTTCGTTTCTTCCGATAAGGAAAGATTGCAAAAAGCCAGAAAAGACTGGATCAACAAGGATTTCCCTAAGGTACCGGGGGAAAATGACTTTGTGCCCTATCCGACATTGAAAAAATAATTGGTATAATCATAAAATAATGAATACATCTTTTTAACTCATCCCGCTTCTGCTCCGCAGAACCACCCTTCTCTTTTGTGAAGAGAAGGGAATATTTTTACCTATCTTTATATATTAGTGATCGAAGTGCCTATAAGGATTTTAAAATAAGATGTTGATTTATAGAGGATTTCTCCCCTCTTTCCTTGGGAGAGAGGGGAAGATTTGTCGAAGACGAATAAGGGGTGAGTTAAAAAGCAGGCAGCTTAGCAACTAGCAAACAGACCTAGTTATATAGTAGTCAAAAGAAAAGAAGAAGAGCTGGTAAATACCAGTTAATGTAGTTATATAAAACAGGCCTTCCTAGATAGATTATTGTCTTATGTGATCTTTCTCTACTAAAAGTGCAGTAGAATCAAAAAAACAATGTAGTCGCTCAATAGAAATTATATACAATCATCCGGAAATTTTATTCAATTTCTTACAACCAATCAATTACTTTAGCGTAATAGAATCCATGGAATATAAATCCATGGAATAAATAAAACTTAGTTAAGAGCATGCAAATAGAAAAAGCATTAAGTCATCAATTTAAAGACAATAGTCAAAAGCTGATTGCTGAATTGCTTTATTCGGCTAGTTGGTTAGAAAATCTGATTTCCAAAGCTTTGGATCCATTGGATATTTCATTTCAGCAGCTCAACGCATTAAGGATTATTCATGGGCAAAAAGAGGGGAGGGCCAATGTGCAAATTATCAAAGATCGGATGATTGACGACCGCTCGAATGTTTCAAGATTGCTCAATAAGCTTTGCGAGAAAGGATTTACCCAGAAAGATAGATGTACGATGGATCAAAGAGTAGTTTACATAGAACTATCAGAGGCAGGTAGAGAAGTGATGAAAAAAGGAAGAGAATTGGTAGAAGAGATCCATTTTTCTTTAGGCAATAACAAATTAGAGCAGCTTAATCAGTTGTTGGAAGATTTAAGAAAATAAAATCAATCAAATTAAATATAAAAATTCAAAATTAAGATGGATAACAAACAAGCATTATTACAGCCTATCAAAATAGGAGACTTACAGTTAAAAAACAGAGTAGTGATGGCGCCCATGACGCGTAGCAGAGCAGATAATCAAGGCAAAGTGCCCACCGCTGATTTGCAGGGCCAATATTATCAGCAAAGAGCATCTGCCGGACTGATTATCACTGAAGGTTCACAAGTTTCTGAAAAAGCTGTGGGCTATATCAACACTCCAGGCATTCACACTGCGGAGCAAACCGAGGGCTGGAAAGAAGTAACCAAAATGGTGCATGACGCTGACGGTAAAATTTTCATTCAGTTATGGCATGTGGGTAGAATTTCGCACCCCGATTTTCATGATGGTGATTTACCACATGCTCCATCTGCCATTAACCCGGAAGCAAAATCATATACTCCTGAAGGATTTAAAGAGACTGTTGCTCCTAAAGAGATGACTATTGAAGACATTAAACAAACCATTCAGGATTTTAAAAATGCCGCTAAAAATGCATGGGCAGCAGGTTTTGATGGGGTAGAAATTCACTCATCTAATGGTTATCTGTTGCATCAATTCTTCAGCAGTACTTCCAATACAAGAACTGACGAGTATGGTGGTTCTAAAGAAAACAGAGCGAAGATTTTGTTTGAAATCATTGATGCTATTAAAGAGGTAATGCCGGAAAACAGAATTGGTTTAAGGTTAAACCCTTCGTTGAACGGTATTTTTGGTATGACGATGAATGAAGAAAGCATTCCTACTTTCGATTTCATCATTGAGAAGTTAAATGAGTATGATTTAGCTTATTTACATTTATCAGAGCCATTCAATGATGTATCTGATATTTCTTATGCGGAGACGCAAATTGCAAAAAGATACAGACCGATATTTAAAGGTAATTTGATTATTAATGCTGGATTTGACCAGAAAAAAGGGAATGCAGTGATTGAAGCAGGTGATGCGGATATGGTAGCTTATGGCAAACCGTATGTCTCCAATCCTGATTTAGTAGAGCGTTTTGCAGATAATGCTGAATTAGCAGAATTTGATACAGATACTTTCTATACTCCAGGCCATAAAGGCTATACGGATTATCCGAAATTGGAAGAAGTGAGTAATTAATTGTTGGTAGTAGTAAAACCCGGATGATATGTCATTATTGTTCGGTATAAATAAGGACTTTAAACTGTTAAAATTATATATATTAGATTGATTATGACAGGGTTTATCCAGACATTTATAAAACCTATGAGGTCAAATTTTTCAAGATTTCATAATTCAATATCAGTATAAAATTTAAATTATTTTTAATTTTTATACTGGTTTTATAAATCGTCTGTCCTTTGGACAAAAATTCGAATGCATTTTTTGGGTTTAATGGTTGATTGAGCCACCTCGATGAGAATTGGGGTGGTTTTTTTGTGGGGTTAGGTTGTGATTAAATTTTGGCCTGAACAAGAGTAGGATTAAAATACAACATTACGAAGCTGAATTCAAGTCACTAATGAACATATCACATTTGCATATCGTTAATATTGATAAGTAAATAACAACGATAACAAAATAATGGCAATCGCAACAAATATTAAACCATTAGGGAATGAACTGAATATTGATCTACAACGAAAGTTGACTAGCTTTCTATACAATTCGCAATTGAAGGCAAAATATTTTTTAGGACTGTTAGGTGTTATTTTGATAAGCATTCCATTCTTAATTATTTCTCCAATTTTTCATATAGT
>JBBSPJ010000396.1:0-3810 GCA_038258905.1 Cytophagales bacterium | reverse complement strand
GATGGCATGCTACCCTTAAAATTTTGGGGGACCATTACTGGTCTTTCTATTTATACTATAACGTTTCTGGTACATGCTGAACATTTAACGGCTCAAATTTATTTTGCTATTGCCCCAATTGCCTCTACGGTATATTTTGTTAAATTATACAATAAAACAGATAAAAAGCCTTTTACGAGTATAGCTTTCACCTTTTTAGGTATATTATATGTTGCTGTTCCTTTTTCGCTATTGCATATAGCGGTGTTCTATAATGGCACTTATAGTTTTCAAATAATTTTAGGGGCCTTATTTATTCAGTGGGCCAGTGATACAGGAGCTTATTTTGCAGGGGTGAAATTTGGACGTACCAAACTTTTTGAAAGAATTTCTCCTAAAAAAACTTGGGAAGGGGCCTTGGGAGGTACCATCTTAGCTTTTATTTTCGCAATAATTATGGCTGCCAATTTTGATGAAATAGCTGACTGGCAATGGTTATGCATTGCAGGTATTATTGTAATTGCAGGTACCTACGGAGATTTGGTTGAATCTCTCTTCAAAAGAAGCATGGATATTAAGGATTCAGGCTCTATTATTCCGGGGCATGGCGGATTTTTAGATAGATTTGATGGACTTTTGCTATCCGCACCTTTTATTGCAGCTTTTTTGATGCTTTTCGACTAATTTCGTCAACTTTCGGATGAAAAAAACGAAAATGATATAACAAATCATTAATTTTAGCTCAAAGTTTTTAAATAAAAACAAAAAATATATGGGTTATATAGAACCGGCTCCAATTAAAGACTTAGAGAATCCTTTTGAGTCAATGATGTCTCGATTTCATATCGCAGCTCAACATTTAGGCCTTGAAGATGAGGTGTACAATGTACTAAAATCTCCGGCCCGTCAGGTAATAGTTTCAATACCGATTACTATGGATGATGGTTCCATTCAGGTATTTGAAGGTTATCGCGTTATTCACTCCACTATTTTAGGTCCATCAAAAGGTGGTATCAGATATGATATGGGTGTGAATATTGATGAGGTTAAAGCATTAGCTGCCTGGATGACATGGAAATGTGCCGTAGTGGATATTCCTTATGGTGGCGCCAAAGGTGGTATCAAATGTAATCCACGTGCAATGTCTGCCGGTGAAATTGAGAGATTAACACGGTCTTATACTGAATCAATGGTAGATGTATTTGGGCCGGATAGAGATATTCCTGCTCCGGATATGGGTACAGGCCCAAGAGAAATGGCCTGGTTAATGGATGCTTATTCCCGCTCTAAAGGTATGACGGTAAATGCCGTAGTAACCGGAAAGCCAATAGTTTTAGGAGGTTCTTTAGGAAGAACAGAAGCTACGGGTCGTGGTGTAATGGTTTCTGCATTAGCAGCCATGGAGAAATTGAAAATCAACCCATATAAGGCAACTTTTGCGGTGCAAGGTTTTGGTAATGTGGGTTCTTTTGCTGCTTTGCTTTTGGAAGAAAGAGGTGGCACTATTGTTTCAGTTTCTGATATTTCCGGAGCTTATTATAATGAGAAAGGCATTAATATAAAAGAAGCTATTGAGTTCAGGAACCTTAATAATGGAACCTTAGAAGGCTTTTTAGGAGCTGAGAAAATAGACGGGAACGATCTTCTTACCTTAGAAGTTGATGTATTAATACCAGCTGCTAAGGAAGATGTTATTACAGCAGATAATGCCAATAATATAAAAGCTAAGTTGATAGTAGAAGGTGCTAACGGCCCAACTTCATCAAAGGCAGATAAAATTATTAATGATAAAGGAATAATGGTGGCACCTGATATTTTAGCCAATGCCGGTGGTGTTACTGTTTCTTATTTTGAGTGGGTACAAAATCGCTTAGGATATAAATGGACAGCGGAAAGGGTAAACAGGAGATCTGATAGGATTATGAAAGATGCTTTTGAGGTAGTTTATAAAACTTCTATTGAGTATGATGTGCCAATGAGAATTGCAGCTTATATTGTTGCGATTGATAAAGTAGCAAAAACATACAAATTCCGTGGAGGGTATTGATTTTTAATACAAATACACTTATTTATTAATATAAAAAGCGCAGTTTATCTGCGCTTTTTTTATCTTTGAAAGTAAATATTGAAGTAAAGATGACTATACACAAAGAAGGAAAGAAAATTTTATTTATAGCCTTAGTAGTTTTTGTAGGGGTATTTTTTTTAATGGAATATGTAGTAGTGGCACCAAGGTGGGTCAATAATGCTGTTTTAGGCGTTATGATTATATTCTATTTTTTGATCTTACAATTTTTCCGTAACCCTAAATTTGTAATTAATACCAATGAAAAGCATGTTTTAGCCCCGGCAGATGGCAAAGTAGTAGTAATTGAAGATACAGAGGAAACCGAGTATTTCAACGAAAAACGTAAGCAGATATCCATTTTTATGTCGCCTGTAAATGTGCATGTAAATAGAAGCCCTGTTTCTGGGGAAGTTAAATTTTGCAAGTACCATGCAGGTAAATATTTAGTGGCCTGGCATCCTAAATCAAGCACAGAAAATGAAAGAACAACTATTGTTGTTGAAAGTGGAAATGGTGTAGAAGTGCTTTTCAGACAAATTGCTGGAGCAGTAGCCAGAAGAATTAAGTGGTATGTTAAGCCAGGTGATATGGTTGAACAAGGAGGAGAGTTTGGCTTTATAAAATTTGGATCAAGAGTAGATGTGTTTTTACCCTTAGATGCGAAAGTAAATGTAGCTATTGGTGATAAAACTAAAGGTGGTAGGACTATCATTGCAGAGCTACCCTAAGAATTTCAAAAAAAAACTAATAATTTAAGAGCCGTTTGTATTAGCAAATGGCTTTTTTTATGTTTGTGCATCATTTCAAATGATTTCCGCACGAGGAGTCGACCTTTCATTTATCAAGCTAAAATTTTAAATCATGCAACAGTGGAAAAAACTGCCTCAAAAAGAGATCAAAAAACGTGTTTTTACTGCATTATCAAATAATGTAGATTATTATAATCAGAATATTATAGGCCTGCCAGCCTCTCATCTGGATGATAAAGTATTTTATCAAAATGCACCTTTTCTGGAAGATGCACCCTATTTATCTACCTTAATTCATAACCCAAACCACATCGGCTGTCATACCTTGGGCGAGTCGGAAAGCTTTTTCAAGGGCACGCAGGAAATTGAAAAAGAGGTAATCCATATTTGTGCGAATAACATTTTAAAAGGGGGTGAAGTAGATTTTGATGGTTATGTAGCCTCAGGAGGTACAGAAGCCAACATGCAGGCGGTATGGATTTATAGAAATTATTTCATGAAGGAGCATCAGGCCACTTTAAATGAAATAGCGATAATAAGTTCCAGTGATGCGCATTACTCATTGGCTAAGGCGGGTAATGTATTCCAAATCAGTTTTTATAAGGTACAGGTAGATGATAAGACTAGAGAAATCAATGAGCAATCGGTAACTGAAACTTTAGAACAAGCAAAAGCTGAGGGTAAAAAGTACTTCGTAGTGGTGGCCAATATGATGACTACCATGTTTGGATCTGTTGATAATATAGATGCTTATATTAGTGTGTTGGAAAACATGGATTTACTCTTTAAGGTGCATGTAGACGGAGCTTATGGTGGCTTTTTCTATCCCTTTGCAAAGCCTGACAATCCCCTAAATTTTAGTAAACCTAAGGTGAATTCCATTACTTTAGATGCTCATAAAATGTTGCAGGCTCCATATGGAACAGGGATCTTCCTCATCAGAAAGGACTGGATGCACTATGCCAATACACAGGAAGCAAGTTATGTGGAAGGGGAGGATTTTACCTTAATAGG
>JBBSPJ010000395.1:0-3819 GCA_038258905.1 Cytophagales bacterium | reverse complement strand
TTCGGTAAAATCTTCATTATTTGTGGAAATTGAAGAAAACTATCTGGAATTTCAGTTATTCCAAAAATTGGAATTGTAGATAGAACTTTTCGAATTAAGGTGCCTGTTTTTTCTTTTTCCTCATCACTAAGTGTCTCATATTTCCATTTTCCAAGTAACTCACTTAAGTTATGTGTTTGCTTGATTTCACTGATTATTTTATCTCTATAATTATTCAAAATTGAAGTAAAACGCTGTTGGATCATTTGAGTGACCACTTGGTAGGAATGTTTATTCTGAAGAAAATAAACCTCCTTCCAATTTTCAACCACAAAAGACTCTATGGATATCAAACTGATATCTAAATCTATTTCCTTCAATCCTAATTTGTTCGCAAGCTTAATGAGAAAAAATCTTTCTTCATCTGCCACTACCTTATCTGCCCAAATCATTAAAATGGTTAACTCTAATACAAAGCGTTTTAATAACCATGTATCTGCGAGGCTTAAATCTATATCATCTATAGTTATTTCCTCTCTAAAGGCTTCTTTTAATAGCTTTGTTTGCGCTTTTGAAAGGTTATATGAATCCAAAAAATCGAAAAACACATTTTTTTGCTGACTTTTAAGGATATGGTTGGCATGTGTGGCAGCAGCTATTATTTTAAGTAGCATCATTTTCATGCCATCTTTGTGCTGTTTAATATTTTGTGTTCTGCCTATTTTCCACTCTCCAAAATAAAAGGTATCAAGAAACAAAATACTATTTTTAAAAAGACTCACCCACAAGCTGTCCCATCTTGTTTTTAAGAATAATTTACGCTGTAAAATTTTTTCTGTATAACGAAGATCAGTAGTTTCTACTTTTTTAAAATAAAATAATCTTTTACTTAATAATTCCGGGTTAACATGGCAATAAAAATTACCTATAGATTGTGCGGTGTGCTCATAAAAATTATCCCATTCATCTGGAGTTGAAGGATGTTGCCTGGAAGTTAGCAGGGCACTATGGAAAAAGCTTTCCAGTAAAACTATTTTCATTTTCCCAAGACTATTCCAGCGTTGCTCTTTAGGGTGTTTTAGTCCTGGAGCATGAATAGGATGGCCATAAATAAGCCCTGTGGGCTGTATTATTTTATATAAAAGAGAATCTCTTCCTTTAAGTTTGTATGGCTTGAGATTAATAGGATGGGGCTTCCTAAATTCTAAATATTCCTTCAGCCAACCTTTTTCAGACGGATTCATTCTATGAAAAATTTGAATAATTGCATATTATTAAAAAGTATAAACAGTTATTGATAACCGAATTTTTAATAATTTAATAATTATAAGTGAGCTACAAAAATGAATCCTATTAAAATTGATTTAGGATCTTGGTTTATACCCTGATAATTTGAATATATTTTGAGCATCTGTTTCGAGCATTAGCTCCTGAATGGTTACCTGAGGATTTTTCTCCATATAAGATTTTACAATTTGCCAACCCACCCATATGCCTATTCTTCCTGGGCAATTATTGCTAATTTCAAAAGTTTTTGGTCTTTCCCCTGTAAATTTATTTTTTATGAAATGGCTGGTTTCATATAATAAATCATTTTCTAAAAAATTAGCCCAGATTATATGCTCATTCTTATCAATATCCTCCATTTCTTGTGCTGTATACCCAATTAATAAAGAGTCAGGAGTACAAGGAACTGTTTGCTTAGCCAGATAATAAGATTTACCAAAAAATACCATATCAGCCAATAATGTTTTATCATCATAGTTAGTTCTATTCTTGGCCTGGGTAATTAATAACATACTCATAGGTACTATATACTCCTTTTGGTACCTTCTCAGAATATAATCAGGCACTCCGGCCGGTACAAAACTGGCTTTAGGCCCTAAAAAATAATCAGCAGCAAAACTTATGAGTGAATCAGAGACATAAAGGTCTTTTTGCAGGCCCGATAACATAATTTCTAATTCCGGAGCAGTTACTGAAGGGTAGTAATATTTATAATACTGAAATGCTCTCCTAAAATCATTTTCAATATCACTAAAATCCCCGAAAGTTTCTTTTACTTGTTGGTATACCGTATCCTGATAGGTTTTATTAGTTAATATGGTAACCATTCTATTAGCCAATGTTGAATCTGCAGGAAAATTGGCAGCATCAAAAAAGTATTTACTTTGAAATGGATTGTCCTCTATAAATGCTAATGCATCTTCTGTAGTAGATATATTAATTAATTCCTGCGTACGATCTTTTACCAAAATGCTTACCTCAATATTGCTAACCTCAGGAGCATTAGAACATTCTTCATCAGTATTGGAACATGATAAAATCAATAATGAAAGTAAAATAATAACAAAGCCACTTTTAATCCGTTGCATTAACATATTTTTGTATAAAACTTATGTACAAAGTAAACACTAAAAAAATGAAAAAATTACTCTTTTCTACGATCTTATTAATATCTGTTTTGAGTGTACAAGCTCAGGTGAAATTTGGATTGAGGGCAGCACCCACCCTATCTTTTAATAGAGTAGACGGAACTTCTGACGCAGGAGCAGCATCCTATAATCCGAATGGATTGGGGCTTAGAATGCAAATTGGTCCTATTGTAGATTTTGAATTTAAAGAAAATCATTATTTCAGTACGGGATTGATGTTTGCTACCAAAAGGGTAGGTATTAAGGTGAAGGAAAATACTGCTGCAGAAGAAAGAATTGAAGACTACTCTTTGCACTATCTTCAAATACCTCTAACTCTGAAATTATTTACAGAGGAAGTGGGGCTCGATAAAAAAATATACTTCCAAGTAGGGGGAACTTTGGATGTGAAAACCAAAGGAGTAGGTGAGGCAAATCAGTTTATCCGAAAATTCAATTTCATGGATGCAACCGCTTTATTAGCTGTAGGTATTGAATATGGTTTTGGTATTGACACGAAGCTTTTTGGTGGTATTATTTACCAAAGGGGTCTCTTTAATGTATTAAATGAAAGTGCCACTAATGATGATTGGACAATTCAAAATGACTTGTTGGGTCTTGAATTTGGTATTACTTTTTAACCAAAGTAGTGTCTTTTGGTAAGCTAATTACATAAAACTCATTTCTCCGCACTCTAATTTTATCATCGTTTAACCAAGGATTATAGAGTTTCAGCGTTTTGTAATCCACATTTTGTTCCAATGCATATTCTACTAAATCTGTGGAATTTGTAAGAGTATCATATCTATAGCTGTAGGGAGGATACAAATGTTCTTGATGAATTTCAAAACCATAATCTTCAGGATGAAGCAGTATTAATTTAATAGCTAAAATCCTGAAAACATATCGAGATGTTTCTTCATTAAGCATTAAATCATAATAATCCTCTGCTTTTTGGTGCTCCATAGCATTTTGCATCCCACGCATGCCTCTGTTGTAAGAAGCTGCCACAGTGGTCCAGTTACCAAATTTATTGTAAGATCTATTTAAGTATTTACATGCTGCGATGGTAGATTTAACGGGATGATATCTTTCATCTACATCGCTATTAATTTCCATGCCCAATTCCTCACCAGTACCTTTTAAAATTTGCCAAAAGCCTACTGCGCCAGCATAGCTTGTTACATTTTCTAGACCACTTTCAATTAAAGCAAGGTACTTAAAATCGTCCGGAATATTATATTCTTTTAATATAGGCTCAATAACTGGAAACCATCTATTAGCTCGTTTCATTAAAAAGATGGTGTTATTATGCCAGTAAGAGTTAATGTGTAGTTCCTTATCTAATCTCTCTTTTACGTCAAGTATATCTAAGGGTACTTGCTCCCCGGCAAATTCCATCTTTTTAGGTAAGGTTATACTTTTT
>JBBSPJ010000394.1:0-3825 GCA_038258905.1 Cytophagales bacterium | reverse complement strand
CTTTAGAACCTGATTCCGGCTATACAAATATCGTCCGTTTGCTCATTATCACCCTTCCATTCCTGAAAATTCTTATTTAAATAGTGCTTTTGTTCCACCATGGGTAATTTATTTAAATCGCAGAGCAAATTCTTGAGCTTTTGCAGCATAAATTTTTTATCCTTTGGTCCGCCAAACTGATCAGGATACCCATCAGTATATAAGTAGATTTGGTCACCTTCTAAAAAATCAATTTCCTGATTGATTGGTCTTTTAAGAGCAATATCGGTAAACCCACCAATAGAAAAACGTTGTCCTTTAAACTCGAGAAGTTCATTATTTCTAATTAGCATTAGATTCAGGCAAGCTCCACTAAAGCAAATTTTATTATTCGTGAGATCAATGCTAAGTAAGGCAATATCCAGTCCATCGTTTGAGGAATTCTCTTTATACTGCAAGCTATTCATTACCTCGTAGTCTAAATTTTTGAGAATTTCGCTGCAATCAGTAATGTTTTGTTGGATAATAATACTGTTGAGTAGATCATTCGCCATTACAGTCATAAATGCTCCCGGAATGCCATGGCCTGTACAATCTGCCACAGCAAAGTAGAGTACATTATCTTTTTCTGTATACCAGTAAAAATCTCCGCTTACAATTGATTTAGGTAAGAAAAGCATAAAGAAATCTTTAAAATTATCAGCTATTCGAGATAAATCGGGTAAAATGGCGTTTTGTATACTTTGGGCATACCAAATGCTCTCCATTATGTCATTTGAGGCTTCTTCCAATGAATGTTTCTGACTTAAAATACTATCTCTCTGGGCTTCAATTTCATCTTTCTGGGTATTAATTTCATCTTTTTGTAATTCAATTTCTGAGTTCTTTTGTTCCAGAACTAAATTAGCTTTCTTTTTTATTTGATATCTATTGTAACTTATAGTAGCTGTAATTGCCAAAAGAATCCCTAGCGCATATAAAAAATAATTGGTATTTTTTCTTCTGCTCAATTGCAAACCGGTAATTTCTGCTTCATTTCTAAGTAATTGAATCTCTTTTTCTCTTTCTTTAATCTCATGGTTTTTTTCTAATCTCGAGATCTGCTTATTAAAGTCGCTGTTGTAGATAGAATCATTAAATGCCTTATGTAATTTGTAATATTTTAATGATCCCTCGTAATTACCATTAATTTCAAGAATTTCAGAAATTCCCTTGTAAGCTTCTTTTAAGATTTCAGGAGATGAGATTTTTTCAGCTAAGTCTATTGCTTGATTATATTTTTCTAATGCATTTATATAGTCTTTATTCTCTGATAAAGCTTTAGCATAACTTTTTATGATGAAAGCTTTATCATAATTAATTTCTTCCTGAAGAACAGTATTGTAAGATTTAGCCATATAGTAAACTGCTGAATCTTTATTTTTAAAGTTTAGGTGATAGAGACCAATATTATGTAAGGAGTTGTATATGCCCGTAAAATTATTAGAGGCAGAATCTAGTTTTAAGCATTTCCTAAAGCAATTAACCGCTTCATTTGGCAAGTCCATTTTAAGATACACTAAACCTAAATTGCTCAAGGTATTAGATATTCCGGCTGAGTCGTTTAATTGCTCCTTTATTCTTAGAGATTCCTCGTAATATTCTGTGGCTTTATCAAGCTTTCCTATCTCGTCATAAATAATTCCTAGATTATTTAAAGTCCTAGATTGCGCCTGAGGGTTTTTAAGTTTATCTTCCTTTTCTACTACCAATAAAAAATATTCAAGGGTTTTTTCATAATCCCCCAATCCATAATAAGCAATTCCAATATTGTTTAAAAGGTGAATTTCGGAATCAATATCCTCCAATTTCTTTGCTAAGGTAAGGCCATCTAAACCATATAGAATGGAATTTGAGGGTTCATTAGAATTATTTAGATAGGTTAATTCTTTGAGTACATTAAGTTTAGTGGTATCTGAAAGGTTTTTTGACAATAATGATCGAAGACTATCATTATTATTAGGATATGCAGATGTATGAAATGCTAATATTAAAAAGCTTAGTAATATAATCCGCATGTGGGTAATTTATCTTCTTCGAAATTAAAGTTATTTCAAAAATATAACTTTACCAAGTTAATTCTAACATCTGTTTAATAAAAGTGCTAGATTAATCAACAATTTAAGTAGTTGGTTTGGATATTTATTTTTGAGTATAGGGGGGCGGAAGTATTAGCCTTTTAAATTATAATGATTTGTTTTCTTGTACAAATAGCACAGTAATAATAAACAGTCATGCTCTCTTGGAAGGTTAAAGATAAAAGGTGAGATAAACTCACCTTTTATAAAATGGAAATATAATTATGCTAAAATGGAAATTAAGTCTGCAGTTCTTGCTGAATAACCAGCTTCATTATCATACCAGCCAATAATTTTAACCAAGTTTCCGTTAACGGATGTAAGAGCAGAATCAAAAATACATGAATGGGTGTTTCCAATGATATCTATAGAAACGATTGGATCTTCATTGTATTCTAATATGCCTTTCATTGGCCCATCTGCTGCTCTTTTCATGGCAGCATTAACTTCTTCCACAGTGGTTTCCTTTTTAACTACCACAGTAAGGTCTGTCAAGGAACCATCTGGAATAGGAACCCTCAGCGCAATACCATCCAGTTTACCTTTTACTGAAGGCAAAACTTTACCAACTGCTATAGCTGCTCCTGTAGAGGTTGGAACAATTGAGTAAGCCGCGGCTCTGGCTCTTCTTAAATCTTTGTGTGGAGCATCTTGAATATTCTGATCGGCTGTGTAAGCATGCACAGTGGAGATATAGCCTTTTTCTATTCCAAAGGCGTCATCAAGTACCTTGGCCATTGGAGCTAAGCAATTGGTAGTGCATGAGGCATTTGAATAGATGTCATGGTCTTTATCAATTTTATCATCGTTGACTCCAAGCACAATAAAAGGAACATCGCCCTTTGCGGGTGCTGATATAACTACTTTTTTGGCTCCTGCTGAAAGGTGTTTTTTAGCATCCTCCTTATCAACAAACAAGCCAGTTGACTCCAAGACTATATCGATACCTGCTGATTTCCATGGTAAATTAGCTGGATCTCTTTCTGCAGAGATAGAAATACTTTTACCATTGACAATGATTGAATTTTCAGTATGAGAAACTGTGCCTGGGAATTTACCATGAACAGAATCATACTTTAATAGATGAGCGAGGGTTTTGGTATCTGTGAGGTCGTTGATAGCCACAACTTCCACATTATCCTTCTTTAATAGTTGTTTGAAAGTTAATCTACCTATTCGGCCGAACCCGTTAATAGCTACTTTTATTTTCGACATTTTTATCCTTTAGTTTATTGTATATAAATTAAGCTGTAAATATAAAACTACTAAGTAGTATTATCAAATTAGCCACCTAAACCTTTAGATTGAAAAATAAATATCATCTTTTTCTGCGCTATACTTTGCAATTAAAATTTAGCCATCTATATTTGCATCTCCATTTAAAAATGGCCCGTTCATCTAGGGGTTAGGATATCAGGTTTTCATCCTGGAAACAGGGGTTCGATTCCCCTACGGGCTACTTAGGAGCACTTAATAAAAAGTTATTAGGTGATTGATTTTAATTGGATTATGTATTTTATTTATTATTTATTTTGAATAAAATATAATAAGAATTATTTATCGTTTCACCCTTAGAGTGATCAGGCTCTGTCAGACATCTAGGGGTTAGGATATCAGGTTTTTCACCCATGGGGTGACCAGCCTTTGGCTGGCATCCGTAGGATAACACTTGATGTTAAATTAGATGATGAAATAGTAGCATGGCCCGTTCATCTAGGGGTTAGGATAT
>JBBSPJ010000393.1:0-3854 GCA_038258905.1 Cytophagales bacterium | reverse complement strand
TTTTTTATTCTTTTAAAGCAGTGTTATTGATTTCATAAACTTTTTTAATGCTGGACTTGAATCATTTCTTTTATCGGTTAAATACAAAATTATTATAACTTTATATATTTGTAGAACAAAAGGAATCATTCATCTGAATTAAAGATTCTTTTAAGTAAAGCTTTAACATATGTAGTTATTTATCTGAAATATAATATGATAAGTTAATTACACTTATTTTGAACTTAACAAATACTTAACTATATTTTCGGGTATTTTCACTATAATTGTAAATTATTAGAATCATTAAGCTCTAAATAATTATATTTTTTGCGTAATAAGTTATGTTTAATAGGTGTTTAACCATATTGTTTAATTGTGTAAAAGTTGCTTCTATTTTAATGCTACTGCTTTTTTTACCGAAGAGTACCTTGGCACAATCTTGTGAGTGCATAAATGAAGAGGATTGTGCACCGTGTGAGGTTGGGTTCACTAGTATGACTTTTAATTATAGTGGTCCTGTCAATTTTCTTGATTCATACACTGTTTCAGATGCTGACGGTATTTTAGAAAATGGTTTATTGTCTGTAAACAACAACATTATAGTTGAAAAGAGAAACTCGAGTGAAACTTTTGAAGGGAATTTTTTAATAATAAGAATTTTCAATTCTGCATTAATTTTTAACAGGAGAATTGATGTATTGGCAAATTGCCAACAAATTCAATTAGGAAATGAGTATGACAATGGTAATTTGAAGATTATTGCAGCAGAAAGTATTACGGCAGAGGGTATAGAGGCTCCATTATGTTGTGAGCCTGAAGACCGGGACACAATTCCACCTCAAATTATAAACATGCCTCAACCCGACACGTTATATATTGAAGCAGGTTGCTCTAAGCAATTTAGTTGGACTCACCCAGAATTAATTGATGATTGTACTGGCAATGGTTTCCCTACATTCATACCTCCATTCCCTTCTAATAATCAAGTCTTTCCAAAAGGTCCAACTACCATTACTTATTTTGCAAGAGACGAAAGTAATAACCATACATCTGCATCTTTCACCGTGGTAGTGGTTGACGAAATCTCACCTTTAATCACTAATATGCCCGATGATCAAATACTAGATGCGGACATAAATTGTACAGCTATTGCCACTTGGACACCTCCAACAGCCACTGATAATTGTGAAGCAGTAGAATTAATTTCAAGTCATCCACCCAATAGCTTATTTGAATTAGGTGAAACTGAAGTGAAATATACTGCCATAGATGGAAGCGGAAATGAAACTGAGCAGTTTTTTAATGTAATAGTTAGAGATAATAGCCCCCCAATATTTTTATCATTCCCAAGTGATACAACTGTATCTGCCAATAAGGATTGTGAAGCTATAGTTGAATGGATTTTGCCTGAAGCAAGCGATAACTGCAGCACAGATATTGATATTGATGGGGATAAATCACCGGGAGATGCTTTTCCTTTAGGGACTACCGCAGTAACGTACACAGCGACTGATGAAGATGATAATGAGGTTACAAGAAGCTTTACAATCACTGTAATTGATGATGCTGCGCCTGAATTTATCTCTTTCCCGGATGACATGGAGATTTCTTTGTTTAACTCCTGTGACACCATTATTACATGGGAAACACCGGAAGTGTTAGATAATTGTGGTGAAGCTAACCTTGAATTAGTAGCAGGCTCTCCTCAGTCGGGAGATGTATTTTCTGTAGGAACAACATACACTATCAGTTATAAAACCACCGATGAGTCGGAGTTGGAGAATGGTTCAATTCGTTCTTTTGATATTATTGTGCTTGACAAACAGGCTCCTGTTTTTACCGGTTGCCCGCGGGATACAATTGTCTATCTTGAAGCTTTATCCTGTGATGTTTTAGTAGAATGGGCAGATCCTCAAGTAACAGATAACTGTGATTTAAGAGGCGAACTAGAAAGTAATCTATCCTCAGGAACTCGATTTGGTATTGGAACTAGAGAAATAACATACATTGCTACCGATGAATCAGGCAATGAATCATTTTGTACATTTAATGTTATCGTACAAAATAATTTTGAGCCTGTAGTCGAAAATTGTCCACCGGATGTTGAAAAAGAGCTTTTTGATAGGGCAGGAGTAAGGCATGATTGGATTGAACCTACTGTTATTCTGGAATGTGCTGACCTAACAATTGAAAGTAATTATAAGCCGGGCGATCTCTTTCCTGAGGGAACCACTGTAGTAGAATACTATTATGAAATTAATGATAGTATAGAAGTTTTTTGCTCATTTGTGGTAAATGTAGTATTGGGTGAAATTGATTTAGTAGTAAATCAGTTAATGACCCCTAATGGAGATGGGCAAAACGATTTTTGGAAGATCAATGAAATAGAGAATTTTCCTAAAAATACAGTGATAATTGTCGATCGTTGGGGTAGTGAAATTTATAAGGCATCCGGATATAATAACGAAACTACAGCATGGGGTGGTAGTAACAAGAGAGGTGACCTGGTGCCAACTGGAACTTATTATTACTTTATTACGGTTGAATTTGAATCTTCAGTGGTTAAAAAGAATGGATTTATTGAATTAATTCGGTAGAAATGAATAAGAGTAACTTACAACTTATTGGTGTTCTGATATCTTGCTTAATGGCGGGTTTTTTGTTGCGTCCCAATAATTTGTATGCGCAACAAAAAGTACAATATACCCAATATATGTACGATGCTTCGGTGATCAATCCGGCTTATGTGGGGGCGGATGAAGCTTTAAGCTTAACTTTTATCAATAGAAATCAATGGACAGGCATTAATGGTGCCCCAACAACACAAACACTTTCCGCACATACCTTATTCCGTGAAAAAAAATTAGGAGCAGGAATTGTGGTGCATCGTGAAAAAATTGGTGTGCACAGTAACTTTAATATTGCTACAAATTATGCATATCATCTGCCTGTAGGCAATAATAAAACGTTATCTTTTGGTTTACAGGCGGGTATTCATACCAGAAATTCAGATTATGGCTCACTCACTACCGGTACCACAGATCCGGGGCTTAGAAATATACCAGTCTCGGAAACTTACCTGGATCTCGGTTTCGGTTTCTATTATAGATCACCTAAATTACATATTGGTTATTCTATACCAGAAATTATTCCTAATCAGGTATCCATAGATGAAAATTATTCCTCAGGATTTCAAGAGATAAATCATTTTCTTTTTATGCAATATAATTTAACTCTAAGTCCAATTATTGATTTACAGCCCGGGTTTCTCATTAAATATATTAATGGTTTGCCCTTATCATACGATTTAAATTTGATAGCCACCTTTAAAGAGGTAGTCTCTATTGGTGCATCATACCGAAAACAAGAATCAATTGATTTTTTATTGCGATTGCAGGTAACCCCACAGCTACAATTTGGCTATGCTTATGATTATGCCATTGGTAATTTATCCGGTATTTCAAATGGCTCTCACGAATTAATGGCGCGCTATATTTTCAAATTCAAGCATTCCAACATTGATTCTCCAAGATGAGTAATGCTTTCAAAACTATAGCGCCATGTAAATATATAATAATGCTAATATTGGGCATGATTATATCTATCAACATCTCTGCGCAGGATTCAATGACAGATTTGTTTAAAAATGATTTAAAAACAGCAGACTTAGCATATATTAATCAAAATTACCAATCAGCCTTAAGTGCTTACTTACGAGTGGCTGATCGAAAAGATGTACCGCCTTCTTTACCTCTGAAGATTGCTAAATGCTATTATTTTACTAAAAAGTACGATAAAGCAGTAAAAACATATCACCAATATGTTAACTCCGGTAAGGAATTACCTGCCACTGATTTATACTATTTTGCTGA
>JBBSPJ010000392.1:0-3889 GCA_038258905.1 Cytophagales bacterium | reverse complement strand
GATTTTTTATGAGAAAAGAAATCATAAAGCTCATAAACACCTATACCTAAAACTAAAAACATACCAGTGTTTCTTTGTAAACACATCAAACTGAAAAGAATTATCCAAAAAATATAAAGTATTGGTTTATAGGATTTTGTCCAGGAGTAGTAGCAATACAAACCACTATAAAAAAAAGATATAAATGCTACTTCCGACCAAAAAAAAGTTGTTGTTAAAAAAGGGAAAGGAGTTATAATTAATACAAATAATGATATAAGAGCTATTTTTTTGGAGTGGGTATAGCGTTTAAAGCTGTAGTAAATGCCAATTAAGCTGAAGTTAAAAAATAGAATATGTAAATAATAATAATGATTACTATAGTTGAAAAAACTCAATATAACTGGAAATAGAGGTGGCCAGTAATCATAACTTCCACCGCCATGGCTTTTAAACACCCCTTCCGCCAGAAAACTTCTTGAAGCGGCCCAGTAATGGAAGGAATCTGATGTCCAAATAAGACCTCCCCAGGTAGCGTATAGAAAGATTGAAGTGGAAAATACTAAGCAAATGCCTAATAAAATCATTTCCGCTCGTTTTGAAAGCGGATTTAGTTCACTTTTGCTGATAAGTTTATTAATTTGCATCTCAAATGTAATTTTAAGCCATTAATCAACTAAAAACCAAATATGACGCAATTATTAAAAGGAAAAACGGCATTAATTACCGGTGCCTCCAAAGGAATTGGTAAAGCAATAGCGCAAAAATATGCGCAACAAGGAGCTAACGTGGCATTTACTTATCTTTCTAGTGTGGAGAAAGGACAGGCACTGGAAAAAGAATTAGCCCAATTTGGTGGAAAAGTAAAAGGATATCGATCCGATGCTTCAGATTTTGCAGCTGCTGAGCAACTTATAAATGATGTCGTAACTGATTTCGGATCCTTAGATGTATTAATAAACAATGCAGGTATCACTAAAGATAATTTATTGATGCGTATGTCAGAAGAAATGTGGGATGATGTTATTAACGTTAATCTAAAATCTTGCTTCAATACAGTAAAAGCAGCCACAAGAACTTTTATGAAGCAAAAAAGTGGCTCTATTATTAATATGACCTCTGTAGTAGGTGTAAAAGGCAATGCCGGACAGGCCAATTATGCGGCCTCTAAAGCAGGGATTATAGGTTTTACTAAGTCAGTGGCGCTTGAATTAGGTTCCAGAAACATTAGATCAAATGCCATTGCTCCTGGCTTCATTGAAACAGAAATGACAGATGCATTAGACGAAAAGACAGTCCAAGGATGGAGAGATGCTATTCCTTTAAAAAGGGGTGGTCAACCGGAGGACGTAGCAGATACTTGCGTGTTTTTAGGTTCTGACATGTCGGCCTATATAACCGGGCAGGTAATTCAAGTTGATGGTGGAATGCTCACCTAATTCATTGATTCGAAACCTCTGTCCAATTATAATTGTAGAGGTTTCGCAACTTTCTTCTAGAATAAAAGTTATTTGTCCGTTTTTAAATTTCTAACCTAAAGATTCGTTACTTGAATACTTTAGTTTTAAGTTAGTCTATTTAGTACGCCTTAAATTAATCAACCTAAATTTCATTTTAGCTTCTTAAGTATTTATGCTCAGCTCAGCATTGTCTTCTTATTGGATTGTAATTTGCTTTTTATTAGGCGGAGCATATGCATATATTTTATACGCTTACGGATCGAAACCTTGGAGCAAAAAATGGAATATAGCATTATTTACACTGCGTTTTATAGGCATCACTCTTGTTGCTTACCTATTTCTGGAGCCTTTTTTGAGCACCAGAACAACAGAGTCTGAAAAGCAGAATATTGTTTTCCTATGGGATAATTCGCAGTCGATCAACAATAGCGTGAATGATGAAGAATTACAAACAATATGGGGAAATGTAAATGATGTGGCCCAAAAACTTGAAAGTGAGAAGAATGTAAAAGTAGATATAATCAACTTAAGTGGTGAAACAGTTATTTCAAGTGATTCAGTAAGCCAAAACGCAGTCCTTAGTCCAATAGATCCTGCTCTCAAAGATATTTCCAACAATTATAAAAATCAACTTTTAGCAGAGGTGGTATTATTTTCTGATGGTATTTTTAATAGAGGCATTTCTCCTGAATACTATGCTTATCCCTTTCAGCTTAGTACAATTGGAATAGGTGATACCGTTGAAAAGCAAGATGTAGAACTGAAGAGCTTAAGGTATAATAAGGTAGCCTATCAAGGCAATAAATTTCCTATAGTGGCTGAAGTGGTGCAAAATGGATGGAAAGATAGAAGCACTACTGTAGAATTATTCAAAAATGGAATTTTAGCAGAAAAAAGAGTTGTAGATTTCGAGACTGATAATTCCATAAAACAGGTAGAATTTCTAATTGAAGCCAATGAAAAAGGTTTTCAATCATATGCTGTAAAAATCAAACCTTTTGCAGATGAATTTAATAAAAATAACAACCAGAAAATTGCTTATGTCAACGTTATAGAGGGAAAAAAGAAGGTTTTACTCTTAGGCAGGGCTCCGCATCCTGATATTAAAGCATTGCAGCAATCTATAACTAACAATGAAAATTATGAATTAAGTCTCGTAGTAAATGGACTGCATCAGTACAAAGAAGATGACTATGATTTGGTGATTTTATTTCATTTGCCTGATGACAATAACACCTTTCAAAATGAAATTCAAAAGCTTGCCGATCGAAACACCTCATTTTGGTTTATTACTGGCCCTGGAACCAATGTGAATCGAATTAATAATATCAACAGGTCTTTAATAATTGCCCCATGGAATGACACAGACCAGGCTAGCGTGTATATATGCACGAATTTCAATCCTTTTGAATTGACCAGTGAGCAAGCTGGCAACCTTCAGAATTTACCTCCTGTGGATGTTCCTTTTTCGGAAGCCAAAGCTAATGTTCGTTCAGAAACTTTATTGTATAAGCAAATAGGTAGTGTGAAAACTGACCAGCCTATTTTTACCTTTTTTGCTGATGATGAGGTAAGACAGGCAACTTTATTAATGGAAGGTTTTTGGAAATGGAGATTAGTAGAGCATTTGAATACGGGGAACTATATATTTTTTGATGAGTGGGTGATGAAAACCATTAGATATTTAACCTCAAAAAATGATAAAAATCAATTTAAATTATATCCTGAAAAGGAAGAGTTTTCGAGTATGGAGGAAATTAATTTTCAGGTGGAGCTATATAATCAGGTATACGACAAAATTTACGGCATACCGGTAAACCTTCAGCTCAGAAATGAAAGTGATAGTGTTTTCAATTTCCAATTCACTCCTGACAGGGTGCAACCAAACTTCGTAATAGGATCTTTACCTGCTGGTGTTTACAAATATACCGGCCAGACTAAAATAGGAGGAAAGGGTTATACCGCATCAGGGCAATTTGTAGTAAGCGATTTTTCTATAGAATTACAAAATTTGGTAGCCGACTTTGAATTGCTTAAAAGGGTAGCTAAAAAGAACGAAGGAAGATATTTTGAAGTAACAGAAATGGACTCCCTTTATAACTATCTATTCAATAGAGATTACCCTCAAATAGTAACCGGTCAGTTACAGAAAAAACCATTAACAGAAAATTATTGGCTTTACCTTTTAATATTTCTGATCTTATTTTCGGAATGGTTTATTAGGAGATATTTCGGATCATATTAAATAATGCAGATTAAGCAAATAATTACATAAGAAGGAATTCAAAGGAATAGCATGCTTATTACACTATAAGTGGTCATACTTAAGGTTTTTATGAATTAATTAAATAGTTAATTGTATAATGTAGCTGTTAGAAGGAAAGGTTTTTCTGCATAATGAATGAAAATATTTTGTGAATAGCCCAAAACTTACATAAAAAATTAAACCT
>JBBSPJ010000391.1:0-3903 GCA_038258905.1 Cytophagales bacterium | reverse complement strand
TTAGCAATTGAAGAGGCTAAATCTAGAAATAGTAGCCATATTATTATTGAAATGAATACTTATGGTGGTGCTTTATATGATGCAGATGAAATAAGGGCTGCTATTTTGGATCTGGAAATACCTGTTTATGTTTTTATCGATAACAATGCGGCCTCTGCTGGCGCTTTAATTTCTATTGCATGCGATAGCATTTTTATGGCTCCGGGCTCCAGTATTGGAGCAGCTACTGTGGTAAACCAAACCGGTGAGGCAGCTCCCGATAAATACCAGTCCTACATGAGGTCAATTATGCGGGCTACTGCTGAAGCAAAAGGAAGAGATCCTAGAATTGCAGAGGCAATGGTGGATGAAAAATTGATTGTGGATAGCATTTCCAAAGCAGGTGAAGTGGTAACTTTCTCTACTTCGGAGGCTATAAAATATGGCTTTTGTGAAGGAGAATTTATTACTACAAGTGCATTATTAACACATCTGGAATTAGAGAACAAAGAAATCTACAGGTTTGAAACCAGCACCACAGAAACTATTATCTCCTTTTTTATTAATCCTTTTATAAGTGGTATACTGATTTTAATAATTATTGGCGGCATTTACTTTGAACTACAAACACCAGGAGTAGGATTCCCTATTTTAGCATCGGGAGTAGCTTTAGTATTATATTTGGTTCCTTACTATTTGAACGGACTTGCGGAAAATTGGGAAATTTTAGTTTTTGTTATCGGTATTGTTTTAATAGCACTCGAAATTTTCGTGATTCCGGGTTTTGGGGTATTTGGCATCTCAGGTCTGATACTGACCATAGGGGGTTTAACATTAGTAATGCTTAACAATAATATGTTTGATTTTCAATTTGTGCCCTCAGAAAATATCACAAGAGCTTTAATGACTACACTATTAGGATTGTTTGGCAGTATAGTTTTGATGTTTTTTGGTGGGATTCGACTCACTAATACAAAGTTTTTTAAAAGAATAGCACTGCAAGATGTACAAACGAGAGAATCAGGATATTCTTCCAGGTTTATTGAGGCTGGTTTCATGGGCAAAACCGGAAAAGTCTATTCCGTATTAAGGCCAAGTGGAAAAGTTGAAATTGAAGGAGAGTTATACGATGCCTACACCAGGGGGGAATACCTGGACGAAGGCACACAGGTGGTCGTGATTGAGGAAAGTGGTACAAGTTTAAAAGTTAAGAAAACAGATAATTAATAATATGGATGTAATAGGTATTATTCCGGCACGCTATGCTTCCACCCGTTTTCCGGGTAAGCCATTGATCGATATTGCAGGTAAAAGTATGATACAAAGAGTGGTGGAACAGGCCAAAAAGGCTTCATCACTAAAAAAAGTGATAATAGCCACTGATGATCAACGGATATACGACCATATTAAAAATCTGGGTCATGAAGTTTTCATGACCTCTCCTGAACATACTACAGGAACTGAAAGATGCAGAGAGGCGCTAATTTTAGATGGGGGAGTATATGATTTTGTCATTAATATTCAGGGAGATGAGCCTTTTATTGATCCTGAACAGATCAATCTCTTAACCACATTATTCGACAGGAAAGCAGAGATTGCTACCCTTATTAAAAAAATATCCAGCCTTGAAGACTTGAGAAATCCCAATATTGTAAAGGCCTTGAAAACAGATTCCGGATTAGCCTTGTATTTTTCACGTTCTTCTATTCCTCACATGAGAAACATACCTGAAGAAGACTGGATGAAGAGTCAGGCCCATTATAAACATATTGGGATTTATGGTTACCGGGTGGACGTGTTAAGCAAAATTATTTCATTAGCGCCTACTCCATTGGAAATCGCTGAATCATTAGAGCAGTTACGCTGGATTGAAAATGGCTTTAGAATAAGAACTGCCATTACCGATATAGAAACTGTGGGTATTGATGCACCAGAAGATGTTGCGAAAGCTTTAAAACAGATGACATTATAGTCCCTAATTCCATGGAGAAAGAGATCAACGGTCACCCTTATATTTCGCTTGAGCATCTACCACTTACGCAAGAGGAGATGTTGAATAAAAGCGAAGAGAATTTCCAGAAAATGGATAGAAGAAGGTCTGTCCGTGACTTTTCAAGTCAGAACGTACCCATACAAGTCGTTGAAAATATCATTAAAACAGCTTCCAGTGCTCCATCAGGTGCACATAAACAACCATGGACGTTTTGTGTGGTATCCAACCCAGATTTAAAGCAAAAAATAAGGCAAGCTGCTGAGAAAGAGGAGAAAGAAAGTTATAATAGCCGAATGAGCGAAAGATGGTTAAAAGATTTGGAACCTTTAGGTACCGATTGGCAAAAACCCTTTCTGGAAATCGCTCCTTACTTAATTATTGTCTTTAAAAAAGTTTATGATCAGGAGGAGGGAGAAAAAGTCAATAATTACTATGTGAATGAATCGGTAGGTATAGCTTGTGGGTTTCTGATTTCTGCTATTCACCAGGCCGGACTTGTTACACTTACCCACACACCCAGCCCTATGAACTTTTTAGCTGAACTGCTGGAAAGACCTAAAAACGAAAGACCCTTTTTATTACTTCCAATAGGTTATCCTGAGGCAAAGGCTTTTGTACCTAAGATCGAAAGAAAGCCACTATCTGAAGTTGCTGTGTTTTATTGAGCCTGATATTTAAAAATAGACTTTAGCACGATTTCCATTTTGTATCTTAACTGTATATCTTTAGTCCTTGCCGAACTTGGGCTAAACTATGACAAATCATAGAAGGAAGCGGGCGTTTTCTATGAATAATGAATCTTTAGTAGTAATTTAAATTTTTATTAAATTTAAAATCTTAACCAAAGCACCATGATTAAATTGCTCGTCCCCACCATCTTTACTTTACTCTTCAGCTTTTCCATTTCTGCCCAGGACTCCATAGATTTTTCTAATAAAACGGTCAAAATCGGTGTAAAGGAAACTCCTCCATTTGTTGTTTCAGAAAATGGCAAATATGAAGGATTGAGCATCCGGTCCTGGGAAATGATAAACGAGAAAATTGGGCTAGATTATGAATATGTTAATTTTGAAACCCTGGAAAAACTATTACAAGCCATAGAAGAGGGTGAAGTAGATATGAGTATTAACCCGATTACCGTAACAACCAAGCGCATGGAAAGGATGGATTTTTCTCAGCCCTATTTCATTTCAGAAACGGTGGCTGCTAAAAAAAGTGATTCTAATTTTATGTATATTCTCCGAAATGTAATAAGCTGGAATTTCCTGAAAGCCATTTTGATTTTAGTTGGGGTAATTTTATTATTTGGAGTATTGGTTTGGTTTTTCGAAAGAAAAAAGAATAAAGAAGAGTTTGGTGGAGTATTAAAAGGAATATCTCAAGGATTCTGGTGGAGTGCTGTTACTATGACTACTGTGGGTTATGGCGATAAGTCACCTAAAACGCTGGGTGGCCGTATAGTAGGCTTTATTTGGATGTTTGCCGCTATCATATTAATATCCAGCTTAACCGCAGGCATTGCTTCTTCTCTCACTTACAAATCATTACAGGGTGCTGTTCAAAGCATGGATGATCTTGATAAATTTAAAGTAGTAACCATTACTCAGTCTAGTGCTGAAGAATTACTCAATCAATACAATATTAGAAGCGAAAAAGTGGATTTTTTGGCTGATGCAATAGCAATGGTCTCAAAAGATGAGGCTGATGTGATTATTTATGATAAACCTATTTTAACCTACGCATTAGAAACATCGGGAGAAAATGATAAGATTTTACTGTCGGATAAATCTTTTAAAAAAGACTATTACAGTTACAGCTTCCCAAAAAATTCACCGCTTTATACACTTATCGACACCAATTTAGTGGATTTGTTAAAAACTACAGAATGGAATACGGTGATTGATAAGTACTGATAAATAGAAATCAATCTT
>JBBSPJ010000390.1:0-3924 GCA_038258905.1 Cytophagales bacterium | reverse complement strand
TTATCGAAACTAAATAATAAACCACTTAAAATCATTTGTGGAATAAGCAATAAAGGTATTAGAATATAAACTGTAACAGCCGATTTGAAAGCTGAACTAACATTTAAGCCTAGTACATTCGCAAAGCATGAGGTTGAAAATAAAATTGCCCACATACTGAATGTCATACCCTTTATTTCTAATATAAGCACCCCAATTATTACGTAGGTGAGGGTTTGAATAGCAGATAAAGTGAAAAGAATTAATAGTTTTGATTGTAAATAACTATTCCAGCTTAAATTCAGGAAGGATTCTCTTTTTAAGATTTTTCTGTCTCTAATAATTTCTTCGGCACTTACGGTGAGCCCCATAAATAACGCCACAACAATACTCATTAATAAGAAAGCAGGTAAGTTTTCATTAAACCTGAAAATATATTCTTCACCACTTGGTGCACTTCTATACTTAATAATGAAAGCTAATAATAAGGCTAATAAAGGAGCCTCCAATAAATTGATTAACAGATATTGCTTATTGCTGATTTTAGATAAAGTATCCCTCACCGTAAAAATAACAGCCTGCTTAAGTCTATTTGGTATTCTTAAGGTAGAATGTGGTGATTCTTTCACATCCACCACTCTGGTCAAGTTAAAATTATCCTTATAGAAATCTCTCCATTGAACAGGATTTACCTTTCTTTTCGAGGTGAGCTGACCGTATTCATCCACCACTTTGGCTTCAACAATATTAAAGATTTGCTCTGGGTTTACATTACCACATGTAGAACATACACCTCGTTCGGCATCAACCTGATTTGTGGTTTTCTTAAAGTAAGTAACAGCTTCAACCGGATGACCGTAGAATATTTGATATCCCCCTGTATCCATAATCACCATTTTATCAAACATTTTATAGATGTCCGATGATGGCTGGTGAATAACCACGAAAATCAATTTCCCTTTAAGGGTTAATTCTTTTAATAAATCTATTACATTTTCTGAATCTCTTGAAGATAAACCTGAAGTGGGTTCATCCACAAACATTACTGCTGGCTCTCTTATTAGCTCTAAAGCGATGTTAAGTCTCTTTCGCTGTCCACCTGATATGGTTTTATCCAAAACACTACCAACTTTTAGATCCTTTCGCTGATCTAAGCCCAGGCTTTCAAGGGTTTCCATCACACGCTTGTGGATTTCATCCTCATTTAGATCGGCAAAACAAAGCTTAGCATTATAATAGAGGTTTTGATAAACCGTAAGTTCTTCAATTAATAAATCATCCTGAGCCACATAGCCAATAATTCCTTGCAGCTCGGCATGCTCCCCGTTGAGATCGTACCCATTAATTAAGATGGTACCTTGCGTAGGTTTTTCTATTCCGGCTAAAACATTCAATAGTGTTGTTTTACCGGCACCGGAGGCACCCATAATACCTACTAATTGACCTGGCCCTTCATAAATGTTTACATTCCGAAGACCTTTTTCACCATTAGGGAATTGAAAAACTATATTTTCAGCATTGAAAGAAAGATTGACAGTTTCTTCATCTGATAAAAACTGTCTGATAAGATCAGAGTAATATAAGGCAGCACCTTTAGGTGTTTTGATGGTACTTCCGTGAGAAAAAAGATAGACCTGATTTGGTTTCATGATAAAACCATTGAGGTTTACTTCCTCTTTACCCACGTATTTTACGAAGTACATATCCACGCTATTGACACTCATAAAGAGTATCTCACCATTTATATCGGCATGTACGTGGAGTGTTTGCTCTACAGACGTTTGATCACTTACAGAAAGTATTTCTTCAAACTCCTTTAAGTCAGTTGAGTTTTGCTTTAGGACAAAACTCTCAATTAATTTAAATTCATTTTTTACTATATTAAATACAGTGGATACTGTATCTATGATTTCCATTCGCTGAGGGGTAAAATTATTATCAGCAGAAACCAATTCTAACAACTTAATTAAAACAACTACCTTTTGTTTTTGCGTTAGAGTTTTATTAATTTTCTTACAAATAGCCAGTGTTCTAACTGAATCTCTAACGGAAGTGAGTTTTCTCTTCTTCTTTTTTCCATCTTCCTCATCTTCCTCCTCCTTAGCAGCTTCTTCTCCATATCCTGCAAATTGATCATACAATTCAAGATATTCCTTAATGGAATCCTGATCTAGTTCCTGCTGAAAGAAGCCAATAACAAAGTTTCTTTCTTTTTCAGTAACGCCACCATCTTGTTTAGTGATGATTGCAAAGAGTTGGGTTAAGGCCTTGAGTATTTCTTCACTCATAGAAAAAAGCTATTTGTTAGATATTTATTAAAACATTGGATGAAATGCATCTTTCTTATTCATCAATATTTAATAGATGAAAAGAAGCTAACAGGCTGAATTAATTACCTGTTAGCTTTATACTATTTTAATAAGTTTTAAACTCAAAAGGTATCTCAACTAATTCAGAGAACTCCTCACCAGCTTCTTCCATATCTTCGTCATCTTCGTGGAAGTACCAATCAATAATTACTCCTTCAATATCCTCTAAAGCAGACAATACATCCAAAATAAGCTTTGATGATGCCGTGTTAAAATATTCTAATTTAAAAGTAAAAGAGGTTTTTGGATTTGGATCTTCGCCATAGGCTGTAATCCAATCTAATATAGGCTGATAAAATTCAGCTGAATCTTCAGGTAATGATCTTCCGGAAATTTCAAAAATACCATTTCCTTTGTCTAGTAAAATTTTAGGGGTATCTTCTGTTCCTTCTAAGTTGATGATTTCCATATTCTTTATTAAATTTTAAATGTTAAGATTATTAATTAAAATCGAAGTATAGTAGTTGTAATTGAGAAAAATTTAAATCCTTCTCCCATATCCTCGAAATCATATTCCAATTTTTGACCTGATTTACGTGCCATGTCAACAAAGCCAAGACCTGCTCCACCTTTGTCTGATAAGTGATTGGTTTTTATAATGTCTTTATACATTTTCTTTAAACCTTCCCTATCTAAATCATTAATCTCGTCAATTCTTTTCTTTAGGGCATCTGCAGCGTCTGAATCCACTGGGTTGCCACTCGTGATAATATATTTATCATCTTCTTTTCCAACGATAAAAATAGCCGCATTCCTTTTAGCTGATAACGGATTAAAGTCTTCAGAGTGCTTTACTATATTTTGTAAGCACTCAACCATTACATTAAAAACTTTCCTCTTAATGCTTGATTCTTCACCCATTGAATCCATATTTCTTTCAGCCATTGCTAAAACTGATTTGGTAATTTCCTGAGTGAACTCACCTTCGTAAACCAATATCAGGTTCCTAGACAACATGGTCTTATGCAGATCATATATATACTTCATGCTTTTTAAGTTATTATACTTTTTTGTCAAGCCATTCTTTAAATAAAGGCTCAAATTAAATAATTTTATTTATAATTTAACTTTTCCATGTTAAAATCTAATACCAATTAGTAGTACATCGTCAGTTTGTTTGTAGTCTGCCTTCCAGTTTTCCCATGCCTCGTCAAACACTTGATGCAGTTCGTCCATGGTTTTGCGCTGATTATCGACTATTAGCTCTCGTAAACGTTTTGGACCAAATTTCCTATTGTCAGGACCACCAAATTGGTCAGGAAAGCCATCTGAACAGAAAAATACAGAATCGCCTTTCTTAAATTGAATTGGGTGATTTTCGAAATTGGTTTGGTTTCTATAAATACCTCCACCAATTGGGAATTTATTTCCTTTGATTTCATCCAATTCACCATTAGCATTTAAATAATATAATGATCTGTGAGCTCCGGCATATTCGATAGTGTTTGTTTTCTTATCGATTTTACAGAAGGCTATATCCATACCATCCTTAGTGGTAGAGTCATCTCTGTCTTGCCTTAAAGTGGCTGTAACTCCTGCATCTAATTTATCTAAGATGATACCCGGATCACTTACT
>JBBSPJ010000389.1:0-3945 GCA_038258905.1 Cytophagales bacterium | reverse complement strand
GACTATTTCAGCTAAATATTTCTTGCAATCATCATCAGTTTTAAACCTATCAGTGAACTCTAGAAGGTTCTGTCCTTTAAATATATCCATTTGCTTAACTTAATTGAATTTAAATATATGCATTTATCTGTTGACCTCAATAAAATTTATTACATATGAAATTATAATAAATAATGCGAAAAGTTGAAACTTAGTAAATGAACTCATGTTAAAATATCCAAGTTTGAAATTTAAATTATTCAAATGGCTTATTATTTATCTAATTAAAATTGCACCTATCAACACCCAATAAATAACTACCAGCATTACATCTAATTTATCTGTTTTTGTCAATATAAATAAGATAGGTCTCGTTGTTTCGTAATCAATAATCTTAAAATCTTTATTTTTATACCTTAGAAAAAGAAAAAGATAGATAATTAAACCACACACTCCGAGTAGTAGATGAGACATAAAATTATACGTGATATACAAAATAATTAAAATTATAGAATGATAAAGGTTACCATTCCCCTTTTCGTGGAAAAAAATCAGAAAAAGCATACTAATCGAACTGACGAATAAAATGCCATTTATAATTAAGTTTAATTCAATTGGTGAATCATAAATTATACCTGTAATAGGAAGAATGATAGATAAATAAGTGAAAATTATCGTGTTTTTCATTTCAAGATACTTATAGTCCATTTATGTCAATAGTAAAATCAACATAAATGGACTGATTATTATTAGGCAAGCATATCTGCAATACCGCAACCAATACCCGCAACACTAAAACTTGCTCCAAAAGCAGCAGCCAAACCCCATCCTACGGTTGTAGCAACTGCTCCTACAGGTGACGCCATTACAGCAATAGCCAATATTCCTCCTGCAACTGCCATTGCTCCTCCTGCAGCTCCGCAGCCTTCGCCACAGATACCGTCCATTTTCTCAATACTCAAATTTTTCATAATTTTAATATTAAATCGTTAAACATGCCACAATATCTGAAAATATATGATGCGCTTTATTCAAATATGCATAACATTATTCATATATGAATAAAATGCAAGTAGAAGCCGAATAAGAGAAAATGTACGTACTATTTTTTTCTAAAAAAGCTCCTTATTTCAATAATGTCTAAGGCAAAACTATTCAAGTTTTGCACAATACCTATAATTTAATAACTAAACATACACGAAAAAGTAACTGAAAATAGTAAAACGGAATTATCCGAGCTTTATAAGGAAATAATATCACTTAAAAGTCAGCTTTCTGAAATTAAGGAATTCATATACGTTAATAGAAAAAAAAGGGGTAAATCCTGTAAAGCTGGTATGTCTAAAAACACCCCTATAATCCCCTCAAGGGGATAACTCCAAGGATTCAAATGAGCAGAAGACGATTATCTATACCACTATTTTCCATCATCTTTTCCAAAGTTTTGAACTTTGGAAAAGTTTTTTGATAGTCTTATTTAAAAATAAAAATCAAGCTTTAACAGATATATAAATCGCTACTATAATCAATTTATTTTTTCAGTAGGAAGTTTATAATGTTTTCTACCAAGAGAAAGTCTCCTCATTGAGGTGAAAATGCTGAACGTCATTATAAACAAAATTATTGAGCTAAATGAAAGAATAATAGTGTTTTCCAACGAGAAACTTGGATATAAGCTAATAAAAATATTGAAATTACTTGGTATTAAAGCAAAATATAATGTGTTCTCCAAGGCTAAAAATTGATACATTATAAAAAACACAAAATAAGGGCCAAAAATCAGTAATATAAATTTCCAATCGTCAAGTGAGATTTTAAAATAGGCTATACTAATTAAGTAGGTACTTAAAGTATATAAGCAAACAGTAAAAATTTGAATCAAAAAAACTCCTAAATTCTCCATGGCTCCTTTGTCGAAAAAAAGGAAATATAATACGAATATCAGGATGAAAACACCAATTTTAATTTCAATAAAATCTTTGATTAAGGACAATCCAGACTTAACTAGGTTTCTATTTGATAATGAATTTTTTACAACCAATATAATGCCCTCATTATTTCTTGATAATGCTTTCATCCATAACAATAAAATTGCAATAAGTATAAAATTTTTCAATATCAAAACAATCGGCTCATCCAAAATATCCTGAGATGAATTAGTTGATAGTACTACTATTGCAAAAAATACCGAATATAATATATTTAAAAATAAGTCTTTCTTGATTTTCATTTTTTATAAAACAATCAAGATTGAGACCAGTCTCTCTCTTGATTATTTATTTAGCTTTTAAAAAACTTCTCAACAATATTCTGAAATTGCACCTACACCTGCTACAAATGCTCCTATATTCAATCCAGTTGGAGCAACTGAGAGAACCACAAGAGCAATACCTGCACCACACCCAAGCCATTCAAGAGCTCCGCCTTCTACTTTTTCCATTCTTTCTAAACTTAACTCTTTCATAATTTTAAGATTTAATTGTTAAACATGCCACAATATCTGAAAATATATGATGCGCTTTATTCAAATATGCATAACATTATTCATATATGAATAAAATGCAAGTAGAAGCCGAATAAGAGAAAATGTATGTACTATTTTTTTCGAAAAAAGCTCCTTATTTCAATACAATCTACCGCAAAACTATTCAAGTTTTGCGCAATATCTATGATTTAATAACTAAACATACACGAAAAACTAACTGAAAATAGTAAAACGGAAATATCCGAGCTTTGTAAGGAAGTAAAATCACATAAAAGTCAACTGTCTAAAATTAAGGAATTCATATACGCTAATAGAAAAAAAAGGGGGTAAATACTGTAAAGCTGGTAGGTCTAAAAACACCCCTATAATCCCCTCAAGGGGATAGCCGCATGGATTAAAATTGGTAGAAAGCAGCAACTGTATCACTATTTTATGCCAACTATCCCAAAGTTAGGAGCTTTTGGGAAGGTTAAAACTACAACAATTTACTTATTCACCTCTATAAATTTATTCACATCCTGTGACTTTCCTAAAAGAATCATAATATCAGTTTCTTTCAAAAAGGTATCGGCTCTAGGAACGCCAATAATATGCTCTACCTTATGAATTTCCTCTCCCTTTTTTTCTTCAAAAAAGCGTTTCACAGTAATCAAGTTCAAATTATACTTTTCGCGTAAGCCTATTTCGCTAATAGTTTGATCGACCACGCGGGAAGGCGTATTGATTTCTACTATTTCATAATCATCAGGCAAAGGCAAGAAGGAACGCATGTTGGGGTGTAGTAGCATTTCAGCTACTGTTTTACCTACAGTTTCTTCGGGCGATAAAATTTCTTCGATTCCCATTTTTTCAAGGATCATGCGTTGTTGCGAATTAGCTGCTCTTGCGATTATTCTTTTTACTTCTAATTCCAGTAAAAGAACCGTGGTTAATAATAAACCTTCAAAATTTTCACCAATGGCCACCACTACGGCGTCCATATCCTGAATGTTTTGAGCTTTAAGGGCTTTTACATCTGTAGAATCTAGCGCTACAGCATAGGCCACGTCATCCTTTAAAGCTTCTACCTTATCCAAATCAATATCAATGGCTAAAACCTCTGCCCCACGATCGGCCAGTGTTCTCGCAATGGATTCACCAAATTGGCCCAGCCCTATTACTGCAAATCTGTTAGTCATACGCTTTTACTTTTTAAATAAGAAACCAAAACATCTAGTCCTTTATCAAATTTAGTATTATTTGGTATGATTATGTCGGCATCATACTTAAAAGGTTCAATATATTTTTCGTAAGTGGGTGCCACATGTTTTTCATAACGGTATAAAACGTCCTCTAAATCGTAGCCTCTTTCGGTATTATCTCTAACTATTCTCCTTTTCAATTTCACGTAATCCTTGGCATCGATAAATACTTTTAAATCGAGTAGATTTGTTAGTTCCGGAAAGTACAATACAAATAAGCCCTCTACCACAATAATTTTG
>JBBSPJ010000388.1:0-3946 GCA_038258905.1 Cytophagales bacterium | reverse complement strand
TGAACCTGATACTTCATTATCATAAGTTAAAGATTCCAATAGAGTAAATACCTCACTTCCGACCTTTACAGAATCACAAGCGCCATTTTTTGCATACACATCAAAATCATTTTCTCCTAATATTAAAAAGGAGTTTTCTATAGTAACATCCTGAGCTTGGCCAGTTCCAGCAAAAGAAGAAATTAATGTGCTGTCTTTATAAATACTATAAGCAATATTCGATTGTGTAGTTGCTATTTGTAGTAATGCATTTTGTTCAGGACAAACTTCCCCGCCCACCAAACTCAGTTGATTGGGTTGATTATTTTCAAACAATAATTCAAATCTTCCTGAACCTTTTGACTCCATATCTGCATCAACAGTAAATTCGATAGAAGATTGTTGATCAACTGAGATTTGCTGATTTAAATAATGGTCAATTAGCGTAAAATGATAATTTGAAACAAAATCTAAATCTCTAAATTCTAGAAAATATTGAGTTCCTTCAACCATTTGTTCGAAGTTTAAGAAAATTGATCTACCACATGATTGATCTGCCTTAGGCTTTGCTAGCCTATTTACCTTTAATGATCTACCATCTGAAGATAATGTTGAAAAAGTCTCTTTAATATTTAGTAACCTGATTGCATCATATTCAGGTTCATAAGCATCCGTAGCACCGTCCATAAAACTGACAATGCCGACATCTTCAATACTATCTTTTCGTAAAATAATTTCAAATCTCTCAAGAGGAGTATTTTGGCCTCTATAAAAAGTTGGTGTAACTCCCGTCACTTTAGTGTTTTCGGTAGCAGCCACGCTTCCTCCACCACTATTAGCTCTTACAAATACACCTTGTCCTTGAGGAATTAATTGCTGACTACTTCCGTCTAATGGAATATAATTACCTGATTGAGGATCAAAAAGAAATGCTGTTGATCCCATAATATTAGTTTTTATCCACTGAGCCCAGTCCGAAGGTGCCGGATATGGGTTTGCAATAGTGTGCCAACCAGCATCAGGATCCATACCAGTATAAGTAAGCGTTCTAGTAAAATTACCTCTAAAAAGAGACCCTCTACCATTAATGGTTGCTGGTGCTAAGCCTGTAAAGGTAAATAAATGATACCCTTCTCCCGCGGTAAAGGCTGTGGTATTTGTTGAAGGTGGAAAGGCAACATATCTTTGTTGTTGAGTAAAACTTGCATTTACATTTTCTACATACCGGTAAAGACTAGGGTTATTTGGATTAATACCCCCTACATTATAGCCACTAGCACCCGTAAAGGTACCGTTAACTGGTAATTCTTGTTGAATATCTGCCACAGTAACTCCAGTTGCAGGAAATCCAACTATATGAAAACCTCTGTCTAAACTAGGATCTCTTCTTTGTATTCTTCTCTCGATTGTAAAATTACCGGAGATATTGGCTGTTCCAATTGGCCCAATAGCAGCATCCCTTGTATCTGTAGATTTTAAAGTAAAGATACCTGATCCAGAACCATCTGCATCAAAATTAACACCATTTCCTAATGTAAGAACATTCATTAAATCGGAATTTCCTTGCACATTAACCACGGCATTATTGATTACATTTAAATTGTAAAAAGCAGTGAGACTAGAACCTTGAATATTTTTTGGTGAAGTCCCTGAAAAATTGACTGCTCCAGAATTTGCTGTGAAGACCCCATTATTAGTCATATTTGACCTTACAGTAAACTCCCCTTCAAAAGGCGCTATTAAACTACCGGTTGGAGAAATGCTGAGGTTTCTAAAATTCGTTAATCCAACACCTGATATTTCAGTATTAGAATTAATTAAAAAATTAGAGTTTGTCGTTCCAGCCACTAAAGTGCCGTCATTTACTAAAGCACCATTTAAAGTGACATTTCTATCGTCAGGATTAAAAGTTGCACCCGGATCAATATCAAACTCATTTTCAACTATTATATTTTGATTTGACAATGAAACTGAAGCCATTGAATTTTCAAACCTCACGCCACCCCAAAAAGTTGTAGGGTTTCCACCACTAATAGACTGAGCAATGGTTCCATTAAATCGAACTAATAGGGTAGGATTCCATGTTCCGTTATTTACTAAGTTACCACCTATTTGAATATCAGAAGTAGCTGATGCAGTGTTAAAGGTAACGTTTGAAGACTGAATATCTAGATTTCCCCTCACATTTATATTACCTGTAGCAATTAAGTTTTTGTTAGAAACGTTAGTGGGTGAATTTAAATTTAAATTTCCGTACGTGATTGCAGGTATATTTTGAGCAGAGTTACCTACAAATGATATTGATGAAGTTGGATCAATTGAAAAAGAAGCAGGAGCATTGTTTAAATGCCACCAACCCTGTGTTTGATTAGAACCATTAAATGAGGTATTAAGAACAGCGTTTTGACGAATTGTAAATGTACTAGCTGTAATTGACGCAGAATTTCCGAGTAAATTTAAAGTTGAATTGGTATTGATAAGTGCTTGGTTAAAAAAACTTCCTATGCCAGAAGTACCATGGATCGGAACAGTTGTAGTAAAATTGGCTCCAGAATTAATTTGTATTACACTACCTAATTCGATAGCTTCAATTGAGAACCCTGTAGATAAATTACCACTTAATATTACAAACTGGGTGAACCTTAAATTACCACCTGAAAATCCTACATCAATTGTGGCATCATTGATCAAAATAAACCTAGCAACTACTATCGGAGAATTATTGTTCCAGTATGCGATAATTTCATTGTTAAACACGTTAAAATTTGCCTGGTTAGACAAATCCGCAGCTGTGAAAGTTATGTTGCTGTTTCCTGTGAAAACATTCTGGGTGATTTCGGTGGCAAAACCAAACTCTCCACCACTCCAACCTATCATTGTCCCATTTACTGTTAATTGACCTTGAAAAATTAAGCTCCCTGCTATGTCCTCAACAAATATATCTCTCACACTCCTTGCGCTGTTAACAGTCACAGAAAAACCATTCGTAAATACATCATCAGTTCCTCCCGGCCAATCTACCCCTTCTACACCAGGAGAAGTATTTCCCCAAGTAGCACCATCATTCCAATTACCCGCTGATTGTGCCACGAAGGTCGACTGCCCAAACCCCTCAAAACTTAAAAAACTTATTAATATAACTAGTAAGACTCTTTTCATATTCTATTAACTAAAAGTACGCTATTCTTATGGCATTTGCCTATAAATCAAAAATACAAGTTCAAACACACGTTTCCAAGGAGTAAAACTACGGTAAAATATCAAGGATATGAATCAAATATGAACCTAAATATTACATATAACCGAAAAAATGTCACTTATTCTAAATTTATCTCTAAAATTTAGAGCATACGATTCTTTAATAAGCTCAGATGTACTTTTTCTAAATCCGAATTTATTTCATCCATCGGTTAACTGATATCAATCATGCTCATTTTACAAAATTCACTCATGGAGTATTTTTAGCATTTGACCAATTACATTTCTTATTTTTACCTATCCACAAACGCAAGACGAAGGAAGTAGCAAAAGAGTTGGAATAGGTGGGTAAATTGACAAGTTTTGAGGTTTTGAAATGTGGAAGTTTTGATATTTGGAGTTATTGAAGTGACTCATTCACTCATCCTAAAAAAAGTTTACAGATTTAACATTTATTTATTGTTATTCCTGATACAAGTTTACATTTAAACCACCTTATATTTACATTTCCCGATCGTTTAGAAAAAAGGAGTTATAATGAAATTTACCGGCAATATTTCTAAAATATACTTTCCAAATTATTAATAAGTGATAATAATGTTATAATCAGATATTTAAAGTTAATTTTACAATACCGTCCTAAATAAAAGAGAGGGGTTTAAGTTTTATCCCAAAATATTAATTTTGGGTTGACACAAAAACCAAAAACCCCTCATGAGCAATATTACACTTTTTGCACAGATTATTAAAAAAATTGACCGTTCGAAAT
>JBBSPJ010000387.1:0-3951 GCA_038258905.1 Cytophagales bacterium | reverse complement strand
TATATCTGTCTCCATCCCATTTACATTAGGCCCTAAAGGAGCAATCCAGTTTTCGGCAAATGCATGCTCAATAAATTTAATTTCATTTCCGCCCATGTGTGGGGCGGATAAATAGATTCTATCTTTCATGTGTATATAATTGTCTTTTAGTTGTCACCCCGATTAGTCGGGGCAAGCTATGGAATCAGAAAGAACAAAACTATCACGAAACCTTAGGTTATTATATTCCTACCAGAGGCAGGCAAGCTATCCTTCGGTTGGTGATTGGACTTAATCATGCTGATTTCATTTATATATCCCCTAATTGAGGTCTTAAAACAATTTCTTCTACTACTGTTCTTTCGGACATTGCAAAGGCAGACCAAACAGCCTCAGCTACATCCTCTGATTTCATAAACCTGCTTTCAGGTAAATCAACACCCTCCCAGCTTGCTGTAAGAGTGGCTCCCGGCAGAACGGCTGTCACTTTTATACCAAATCCCTTCATTTCTTCTCTCAAACATTTGGTAAAACCCTGCATAGCATATTTGGTGATACTGTAAGATCCGCCACTGGCATAAGCCGTAATACCTGCGATACTGCTTATTGAAAAAATATGGCCTTTCTTTTGCATTTTCATTGCAGGTAGTAATTTTCTTGTAAGGTGGTAAGCAGAAAATAAATTCGTATTCATCATCAATTCCAAATTATCTTCCGCTTCATCCTGAATACTTCCGGGAATAAAAACACCTGTATTATTCACTAATACTTCAATATTTTGGGTAATACTTAATACATATTCGGAAAAACTAAGTACTTCAGATTTTTTAGATAAATCCGCAGAACTTATATGCACCTTAGAGTTGAAATTACCCTCAACTTCAGACTTTAATTTTTGAAGATCTTTTAAATTTCTGGAACAAGTTATTACCTCGTAACCTTCTGATGAAAAGCGTTCTACTAGAGATTTCCCAATACCTTTGGTGCCACCGGTTACTACAACAAATCCTTTCATTGTTTAAATAATTTTAACTTTTGATTTATTAGTCTAATTTTGATTATTGATTCAACTGCGAAACTAATCATAAATATTGGAGTTGAACAGATTTATATGTTTTGAATTAATTTTGAAAAGCTGCTAATTTAATTCTTAGTAATTTATTTTGATTTTATTAGCTTACAGATTATGTTAATTTTAATTTCTAAAACCTATAAAGCATACTATATTTAAGCAAATTTGTTTTACCAGAATATTTAGAAAACGAAGGAAATGTCTAAAAAACGTAAAACACCCAACTAAATTAATATAAGTTTGAAAATAAATAATACATGACTTCCTTCCCGCTATTTGGCAAAAGTACTGACCTCTAAATTCAAATTATACATGAAATCAATCGGAGCTTATTTTATTTTTTTAGGAAGTATGTTTGTGAGGAGAGAAACGTTCTCTTCCTACATCAAACTAATTATAAGTGAATGTAATATCATTGGATGGAACTCACTTCTGATAGTAGCCATTACTTCCACTTTTATGGGAGCTGTTACTACAGTTCAAACTGCCTATAATTTGGTGAGCCCATTAATCCAGAATTATGTTGTAGCCCAGGTAACTAGGGAAATGGTAATTTTGGAGTTAGCCCCTACCATCACTGCTATAGTAATTGCAGGCAAGGTAGGATCAAGTATTGCCAGTGGTTTAGGAACTATGCGCATTACAGAGCAAATAGATGCCTTGGAGGTTATGGGGATCAATTCTATCTCCTATTTAGTATTACCGAAGATAATTGCTGCGGTGCTGATGTATCCTTTATTAGTGGTTATTGCTGGCTTTCTTTCCTTATATGGTGGTTATTTAGCAGGAACCTTAACAGGAATAATAACGGAATCAGAATATATTTATGGTATTAGAATCAGCTTTAATCCTTATACAGTTTATTTTGCTTTAATAAAGGCGGTTGTTTTTGCTTTCTTAATATCATCTATTTCTGCATTTCAAGGATTTTATACCACAGGCGGTGCTTTAGAAGTTGGTGTATCAAGTACCACTGCCGTTACGAAGAGTTGTATTGCAGTGCTTTTAGCCGATTACCTTTTAGCAGAACTTTTATTAAATTAAGCGATGATAGAAATTAAGAATATATCAAAAACTTTTGGAGATACTCAGATACTTTACGATGTTTCAGGTGAATTTAAAAGAGGAATCACTAATCTTATAATAGGTGCCAGCGGTACTGGTAAAAGTGTTTTATTGAAATGTATTGTTGGTTTAGTTACCCCTGAAGAGGGTGAGGTTTTATATGATGGTAGAAAATTTTTACAGGCTGACAAGGAAGAAAAAGCTCAAATGAGAAGGGAAATAGGTATGCTTTTTCAAGGAGGCGCCTTGTTTGATTCCAAAAACATTGAAGAAAATGTAATGTTTCCACTTGATATGCTAACTGACATGAGCAAAGGTGAGAAATTGGATAGAGTAAATAATGTTTTAGGCCGTGTCGGCCTTGAAAATGTAAATAAAAAAATGCCCTCCGAAGTAAGTGGTGGAATGAAAAAAAGGGTTGGCATCGCAAGGGCCATTGTGAATGATATTAATTATCTGTTCTGTGATGAACCTAACTCCGGACTTGACCCAAAAACTTCGCTTCTAATTGATGAGCTTATTCAGGAAATTACCCATGAATTGAATGTTACTACTATTGTAGTTACACATGACATGAATTCTGTTATGGGAATAGGTGAACATATTATGTACCTCTCAAAAGGATACAAAGTATGGGAAGGTAATTCTGATAATATTTTACGTTCAGGAGAGGAAGACCTGGAAGACTTTATATTTGCCAGTAAATTTATGAAGAAGCTTAAAAAATCACTCTGATTAGGGGAATTCTTGATTAGAAATTTGATTTAAATTATAAATATTTTGCTATTAGTAGCCTTTATTGCAATTAAGACTAAATTTTATATTTGTCCTTTTGATGCAATATAACCAATATATAAACACTGCTAAAACAGGCCCAGCGCGGGCGACCCTTTGGTAGAAAAGAAGCTAGATGCTGGTTCGATTTTGGCGACATTTTTGAACCACGCAAAGCGTGGAAATCAAAAATGATGACGAAATCTGCTTTAAACCTGCCCTAATTAAAATAAAGCGGAGAGTTGCACTGAGCCATTATGAATAACACGAGTTTCAGTAGATTTTCTACCTCCATACTGAATACTTAAATTTAAATCTCCAACAATTTTTTGCCTTACTGAAAGGTTCCAGATAAAGTTTTCACCTGCACGTAAGCCTTCAAACATTTCATAGGCTAATGGAGTGAAGTTATTTCTCAATTCTGAATTTACCTTCACAAATCCAAATTTACCTTCCATGATTCCTCCATTTTCTCTTACAAACTTATTTGATATAGATACCTGATCTACCAATACCTGCCCTCCTATTACTTCGGTAGGACTTAATTTTATCACAGATTCATAACTTAAAATGGTTCTCCAATTTTTAGCAGCTTGCCATTGAAGCTGCGGATTTATTATTTGCGAGCTATAATTAAAATCGCGTTCAGCTACTACTTCAGAAAAAGAGCTATGTGACGATATACGGAAATTGGTCATAATATTCCAGTTATTCCATACATTCCAAAGCCCATTAACATGGTAGGCTTCCATTTGATTACCCTCAAAGCCACTCATTAGTAACTGTTTACGGTTTGTTTGTGTATGCCCTAAATCTAAAGAAGCTTTGCCCCCCCTGTTATAATATAAATTTGATTTTAAAAATTGCTTACCTGAAAGTATTTCCTCGGCTTTGTTTCCAGGCGTAAAAGGTGAAATTCTATCTTCCCAGTTTTCAAATAGATTCATTGATTCCAGATTGGCCTGGAATTGAGACGAAATTCTACCAATATATTTTAAAAGACCTTTTGATTTACGCCATGCTCCAGGCATCTTTAATTGTAATTGGTAACGAGCTGTGTT
>JBBSPJ010000386.1:0-3953 GCA_038258905.1 Cytophagales bacterium | reverse complement strand
TATCGCCATGCTTTTCATTATTATTTTAATGTTTTACTATGGAATTACTCCTTCTTCAAGCATTATTTACTTACCTGTTTTTATACTACTCACCATTATTTCTGCTTTAGCAGTGGGCATTTGGTTAAGTGCACTCACCATTCGTTACCGTGATTTCCAGCATATCGTTCCCTTTTTAGTCCAATTTGGTTTATATGCCACTCCGGTAGGCTACCAAGCCAAAGATGTGATCAATAATTTGCCGGAATGGGGCACCTATTTGTATTATGCCAACCCTATGGCAGGCATAGTAGAAGGCTTCCGATGGAGTATTTTGGGAGGAGATGCCCCAAGTATTTATGCTTATTTTTCATTCTCAATAGTCATTTTGTTATTCCTAAGCGGCTTATACTATTTTAAAAGAGTGGAAAGAGTAATGGCAGATATTGTATAGGGGATGTGATAATTTGTCAAACTTCTAGCTAAAATACTGATTTAACCAGTCAAACAATAAATTCATTCAGGTGTCTAAATAGCTAGGCATCTCCTAATACACCAATTAAAGTTCTGAAAACATGAATCAGGCCATGTATTGGTATCACATGAATTTCTTGAGAAGGGAATGAAAGAAAAATTACTTTTCGAAAAAATTGAGTCTTTCTTAAAAGCTGCAATTCCAATGTTTGTGGAAGGTGATTCTACGCAAATACATTTTATAGTACTTGGATTTTGTGACTTTCGATGATTGATCAAAAAAATATGGTATTTGGATAAAAAATTAGATTAATTATCAAAAGGCAGAAAAATAGAGAAGATAATGCGTGGTGGCTAGAAACTACATAGCTATTGAATTCTATTTTTCCCAGCCCGCATTATCTAGTATAAAAATTGTAATCTAATCTAATATAAACTTGAATTTTTTATTTTAAAATATATAAGTTTTTTTAACTCCTAACAAATTATTTTTTTCATCATAAAATTTTATAATTAATAGTCCTTTTTTTAGTGATCTATCGAGAATTAAATCGCAGTTTTTTTCTAAAATAAATGAATCTACTTTTTTTCCAGATAAATCAACTATTTCCACTTGCATTAGTTCTAAGGTTGGATTTTGCTGAAATAAGGAGCGGTCTCCAAAATTATCAGGGTTTATCGAACTTGATGTCGGGAAAATCCCGATGCCACCGCCTGAATCAGAACTGCAATCATCTAGGTATCCAGTTCTAGTAGTCGAAGTAGTAAATGAACCGCATGATTTTTTTACTCTTACGGAATAAGACTGAAATGCATTATCAATAGAGTTGGTTAAAATATTGATTTCCCTGGTACCTTGTCCGTTCAAAATAGTGGCACCAGAAATTGACCACTCATAAATTGGGCAATGTATTGCGTTATTATCTACTGCAACTAACTGAATTACACTTCCTGCACATACATCACTAATTGAACCTGAAATAGGGCCATTCAATTGAATACTAGTAGGTTTAGTAACGTTACTTCCATTTATAGTAAAAGATTTGGAGGAGGAGCATGAGTTAATATCGTTATAAGTAACACTTATTGAACCAGATATATTACTCCCGCAATTTGCATTTCTAGCTCTTACACGTAAAGTACTACCGGTGCTACTGCCTACTATGCTTAGAGTAGAAGGAACACTCCAGGAAATATTAGTCGCTTCTCCCGTGCCTCCAGTTAAACTATAGGTTGTTGATCCAGAACAGTTTATCGTGCTCGAGCCTGAGATGTTAAAATCGCAAGGGGTATTTGCTACCGGTTCAGGTGGAGTTGGACCTTCATCATCATCGCAATTATTGACACACTGTGCATCACCATTTGCAAAGGCAATAAGTGCAATATTCCAGCTATTGTAAACAGTTGTGGTTACGGTTCCATTTATTGTGGCTTGTCCAGGCCAGCTGTCTTTAAAATAGAATGTTCCATTCTCATGTTTATAGATATAAATAGCATGTTGAGCATTGACGGTATTATTTTGGCAGGTATATGATCTGTAGTTATTAATAACAGCTATTACACCATTTCCATTTGAAAGCTGATCAATAACATCTTGCGCGGATGTGTTCTGAATAGTAGTTACAATATTGATATTAAAAGTATAATCTGGCGAAATATAAATTTGACTAAATTCATAACTTTTTAGCCCAGTGTCATCAGTGCAGCTATTCAAATTATTAGATGACTGATACCCCCCATAGGTATTACACCAATCTAGATTGCCACCAATGTTGATGTCGTAGTTGCTAGTTTCCGAACTGTTTAAGGAGATCGGACCTCCACCATTTCCATTGCAGATAAAGCTAGCAATACCTTTAAAATTGCCACAACCCTCAACATTTGGCAGAGAGTTCACTTGCGAACTAGTTGTTTTAAATTGTTGAAGTGTTTGCATTGCTCCATATGAATTCATATGCTCCATTGGCTTCCTGACAAAATTACTAACAGAGCTAATAGGATCCCCACTTGCATCTGTACCAAGTACACAGTCACTCCAATAACGCCATTCGTTAAAATCGACATCACTATGTCCTCCACTTGTTTTTCCTTTTGCTTGAAGAGCTTTTGTCTCCATCGCAGCTACTGCTGCAAATATATAGCAAGGGCCTTGAACAACTTGGTCTTCTACATGATTTGAATAGGGGACTTCTTGTGCTAGTACGGTGCTTAAACTTAAAACACTAATCATAAAGGTAAATATTTTGTTCATATTGTATTATAATTATAAAGTTGAATTACATGAAATTAGAGAAATTGTTTTAAAATCCAATATTAAGTTAGGTTTATTTTGATTATATCAATCGTTTTAGAAGTTTGTTAAATCAAAAGGTTTTTCAATAAAATATAGTACTGAAACAGAAAAGTCCGTTTTGATCTCGTAGATTTATATTTAACTTATTTTCCTCTTTTCACTGATATATTTTATTTGCCTTAGTATACATTCTGTTTTTAATCCAATACCTTTGAATAAATACTTTTTAAACTTACTGCCATGACCCAAATTGCCATTATTCGCGAAGATAAAATTCCGGTAGACAGACGCAGCCCCTTGAACCCGGCCCAAGCCAAGGAGGTGGAAGAGACCTTTGATGTATCTATGAAAATCCAAAATAGTAATGTTCGGGTTTTTAAGGAAGAAGAGTTTGTGTTTAACGGCCTAAAGACGGTGGATGAGGTGGATTCATGCGATATATTAATGGGGGTAAAAGAGGTACCTATCGATAAATTAATACCCAATAAAACCTATTTCTTTTTCTCCCATACCATAAAGGAGCAACCCTATAACAGAGATTTGCTTAGAGCTATTTTGGATAAAAATATTAGGCTGATAGATTATGAATGCCTTTTAGACCCAAAAACCAATCAGCGGATAGTGGCTTTTGGCAGGTTTGCCGGCATAGTAGGTGCTTATAATACCATATGGACTTTTGGCAAGCGTTATAATCTATTTAACCTACGTAGAGCCAGGGATTGCTATGATTTGGCAGATATGCAATCTGAATACAAGAAAGTGAAACTACCTGCTATAAAAATAGCCATTACAGGTGGGGGAAGGGTAGCCAAAGGAGCTATAGAAGTGATGTACGGACTTAACATTTTAAAAGTAACTCCTTATGAGTTTCTCAACGAAAGATTTGATAGGCCGGTGTTTACCCAGCTGAACAGCCACGATTATCACGAACGCAAAGAAGGTGGAGGCTTCAAAAGAGAAGAATTTCATAAAAATCCAGGTGCTTACCAGGCCGATTTCCTTAAATATGCCAAAGTAGCCGATGTATTGATAGCCTGTGCTTTCTGGGATCCGCGTGCTCCGGTTCTATTTAAGAGTGAGGATGCGGTACTTTCCAACTTCAAAATTAAGATCATTGGCGATATTACTTGCGATATTGAGGGCTCTATCCCGAGCACCAAAAAACCGGCCACTATAGATGAGCCTGTTTATGACTACAATCCGGATT
>JBBSPJ010000385.1:0-3954 GCA_038258905.1 Cytophagales bacterium | reverse complement strand
TTTTTACAACATGTGCTCACTGTAAAAACCAACTTTGATTCTGGTATGTTTCTACCTATTCAGCATGCAGCTATTGAGGCTTTGAACAATTCTCAGGAATGGCACAAAGAGCAAAATAGAATTTATCAGGAAAGAAAAATTGTAGCCTTAGAATTACTTGATGCTTTGGGATGCACCTATGAAAAAGATCAGGCAGGCTTGTTTGTTTGGGCTAAAGTGCCCGGTCATGTAAAAGATGCGGAAGTATTTTGTGATCAAATTTTGCAGGAGGCCAAAGTTTTTATGAGTCCGGGCATCATATTCGGTGATATTGGAAAAAATTACCTCAGGGTATCCTTATGTAGTGATACAATTTTACTTAAAACAGCTATTAATCGTATCAAAGACTATCTTAAATTAAAAGACAATAAATGAGGGTGGCAATTATAGGTACAGGCTTAATAGGTGGCTCTCTGGCTTTGGCACTAAAACAAAATGGTTTTGCTTCTCGGATAATTGGTGTAGACCACAATCAAGATAACTTGCAAAAAGCTTTAAGTTTAGGCATTATTGATGAGGGTTCATTATTAGAGGACATTTATGATCATTCTGATGTTGTTTTATTAAGTATTCCCGTAAATGCTATAGAAAGGCTTTTGCCTCAAATATTGGATCAGATAAGTGAAAACACTATTGTGGCAGACCTGGGCTCCACAAAAGAAAGGATCTGTAAATCTGTAGAAAAGCATCCAAAAAGAGGCAATTATGTGGCAGCTCACCCTATTGCCGGCACAGAAAATACCGGACCTGAAGCCGCCATTCCTCATTTGTATGAGAATAAGCAAGTAATTATTTGCGAGGCTACAGAAAGCATTCCCGAGGCTCTCAAATTAATAACAGCGATGTTTAATCAGCTTAAAATGAATGTGATCGAGATGACTCCCTCACAACATGATTTACACATTGCATACGTATCTCATTTATCGCATATCAGCTCTTTCAGTCTTGCCCAAACAGTACTAAATAAGGAATCAACGGAGCCTGAAATTTTTAAAATGGCCGGAGGAGGTTTTTCTTCCACCACCAGATTAGCTAAAAGCTCACCGGAAATGTGGAATCCAATCATTACACAGAACAAAGAAAATATTCTAATTGCACTTCAGGAACACATAGAAAATTTACAAGGCTTTTGGAAAGCTATTGATGATGATGATAGCGCTCAAATCCTGCAATTAATGCAAAAAGCAAATAAAGTGAAGGACAAGTTAAAAGGGTAAGTTTATAGTGTAAACAAGTTTATATTATTTTACAATGTCAATTTTCAGTGTTTTTCAGACCTTAATTTCTTTTACACTAACCAATAAAAACAAAAACCGTTAAAATAGATTCTATAGATAAAAGCTTTAGAATTAGATAATTTTTGAGGCTTTTTAACAAGCTACTTTTTTAACTTTTATCAGAACCAAAAATTGAAATCTAAAAAAACAACCCTCCAACATATTGATGACTCCTCTTTGGAAATAGAACGGAAACGTTCAGGAAGAGGCTTTGCTTATTTTGACTCATCAGGTGATAAAATCACTTCCAAAGCACTATTGGAACGCTTAAAGAAAATTGTAATTCCTCCTATGTGGTCAGAAGTTAAGATATGTAAATTTGATGATGGACATATTCAGGCGACAGGTAGAGATGCTAAGGGCAGAAAGCAATACATATATCATTCAGAATGGGAGAGGCAACAGCAGGAAAAGAAGTTTGCCAGCTTATTATCTTTTGGTGAAAAGCTTCCAAAAATAAGGAAGCAATGTGAAAAAGACCTGGATCAGGATAAATGGAATAGGGAAAAGGTAACTGCTTTGGTGGTAAGCTTATTGGATGAATATGGTGTGCGGATTGGTAATAATTATTATAAAGAAAATAATGAAACGTATGGCCTTACTACCCTAAGAAGAAAGCATTTAACCCAAAATGGTAAAACTTTGATTCTTAATTACAAAGGAAAAAGTGGGAAAAATAGATCTGTGACTATCGAAGATAAATCACTTTCTCAATATATTCATGAGTCGGCTGAATTGCCAGGCTATGAAATTTTTAGATATAAAGATGAGGATAATAAAAGCCAAACGGTAGATAGCAGTGAAGTAAACGAATATATAACCAAATACCTGGGAGAGGAATATTCCAGTAAAGATTTCAGAACCTGGGCAGGAACCAGATTAGCCGTTGAGTTTTATTGGGAAGCAGTTGAATTGAAAAAAAACAGCCGAAAAAAGGTGGACAATATTTTAATCCGATTGGTAGCTGATGAGTTAGGAAATACACCTTCTGTCTGTAAAACTTATTATATACACCCCAAAATAATTGATCATATTAATAATGCAACAATGCCTGAATTAAAAGATTTTAAGGATAGCAGCAAGTCATATGGTTTAAGTGCAGAGGAAAAATTAATGTTAGATTTGTTGGAGAAGTAATTGGTTAGGAGATACTCATAATTAAACTTTAAAACAAAACCCAATAGCATTTAAACACCCTCACCCCTTTTTCTTTCTACTTCGGTAATTTCAATAGCTACAGCTCCTTCTTTAGGCAAGATCACTCGTCCCCTTTCTTTCGAATAAATATATGTTACCTGAGCTCCAAACAACAAAATAAGAACAGAATAATATACCCATACCAAAATTGCCACAAAGGAGCCAGCAGCTCCATACGAATCTGTTAAATTGGCTTGTCCTAAATAGAAACCCAGCGCAAATTTACCTGCAACGAATAAAACGGTAGTTACAAAAGCGCCCACCCATACATCTTTCCATTTGAGGCTGGCATCAGGCAATACTTTAAATATAATAGCAAAAACAAGCGTAATAAAACCGAGTGAAATAGCGAGATTCATTGCCTGTATCACATAAATGGTGGCACCGTCTAAAATATTCCTTAAGTGAGTTTGAATAAAAGAGATGATCGTATCTGCCAAAAGAGAAACTAACAATAAGAAGCCCAAAGCAGCAATCATAGCTAAAGAAAGCAGTCTATTGATAATAAATTTAATTATTCCCTTTTTAGGTTTTGCCTTAATGCTCCATATCGTGTTAAGACTATCCTGCAAGGATATAAAAACGGTGGTGGCACTAAAAAGTAAGGTGCCAATACCAATTATTTGAAATAAAACTCTATCCGATTGTACTGTAGCGGAAGATAACAAACTATCTATTTGTTCTGAACTGGACTCACCCATTAATTGATTAATTTGATCCAGAAATTGAGTTCTAACGACCTCATCTTCATAAAAATAGCCAGCTAAAGTAATAGCTACCAAGCCAATAGCAGGTAAGGAAAAAATTGTAAAATAGGCTGTAGAAGCACTATGCTTAAAAGGGTTTTCTTCAAAAAATTTAATACCTGAATTCTTGAATATTTTAAACCACTTTTTAAAAAATTTAACCATTGCGCTCTATTATTTGATAGATTTTACAAGAAGTTTAACGGACAAATGATCAATTAGATTAAAATAATTGGTATTTCATCCAAACTCAATTAGAGTCCGCTTCATAAAACTTAATAATGAAATAATTTCAATTAGGGTAAAAAGTCCGGCTTATCCAGTTTATTATTTATTCTGTAAGCGGCATTTACCAGACCAACATGACTGTAAGCTTGCGGAAAATTACCCCACATAGAGCCATCACTGGATTTCACATCTTCACTTAGTAATCCCACATGGTTGGCAAATGATGTGATGTATTCAAAGGCCTCCATGGCTTCTTCCGTCCTGTTTACGCATGCTAAGGCTTCCACATACCAAAAGGCACAAATCAGGAAAGTAGTTTCCGGTTTCCCAAAATCATCAGTATGCTTATATCTGTAGAATAAACCTTTGCCTACTTTCAAGTCTTCTTCCAGGGCTTTTAAGTGGTCTTTAGCTTTTTGGCTATCATGATCAATATAATTCATCATAATCAATTGAAGTGTACTAGC
>JBBSPJ010000384.1:0-3960 GCA_038258905.1 Cytophagales bacterium | reverse complement strand
GTTCAGGTACAATAGAAGAACATCTAAAAGTAGAGGTTTATTATTTGCCAGATTACTTGAACAAGCTGTAATTACAGACCCTGTGACATATAAAAATATTATTAACGAAAATCACGGGTATTGATCGGATACCCCATTTAACTTTATTTACATTTACCCTACAACTTTGTGTCTCTGTGTCTCATGGTTCAGTTTCGTTTTAGCGACTTTTGGAAATATTATCCTTATCTATTCTAACTATCTACCCCTCCAATGCTACCCGTAAATATTGATTGAGAGGATAAGCTTTAGCAAACTCGGTAGCGGTAAAACTCACTAAATCATCCCTAAAAATTTCTTTTATGGGTAATTTCTGCATAAAATAAAATTGCTTATTCAATAAATAAGGGATTTCATCAGTATGTTCCTTAAAAGGTGTTTTTAAGATTTTATTCTTATCTCCCAATACCTCACCATAACTCTTTTTGAAGGCATTATCGTTTAGTATCTTCTTAAATTCCGCTTCATTATATAAGATTTCCTGCCGTATTTTAAACAAGTCATCTGTGGGTAATTCATATAAACCACCTCCAAACCAAAGTTGCTCAGCATCCAATTGAACATAATATCCCGGAAAGTTTTCTTTCTTTGAAAGTCGTGCCAGATAGGCCCCTACATTATTCTTATAAGGATTCTTATTTTTAGAGAAACGCACATCCCTGTTGATACGGAAAATAGCATTTTTAGGCTCTGGCATAATTTGAGGATCAAACTTTTGAACCTCAAGGATTAAATCCGTCACAAAAGCCTTAAAGGGTGCTTTCACATTTTGCTCATATCGAGTTCTATTCTCATCAAACCATGTTTTATGATTATTAGCTGCCAATTCTTTAAAAAAATTGATGAAATCCTTATTAAAATAAGCCATAGTTCAATTCGATTTGTTATAAACCTGAATTTAAAAATAAGTGTCGAACTCAGGTTATAATATTAGCAATAATTTTATTGTAAATTTGTTTTAAGTATTGAAATAAAAAATGATTTATCTTGTTAAATCCAGGGAATTCTTGGGTTCGTTAAAAATTATTTAGCTTGGATAATTATTATCACATATTGGGCATTGACGAAAATGCAACTGAAAAGGAGATAAAAGCCATTTACAAACGCTTAGCTAAAACTTATCATCCAGATGTGAACCCTACAAAAGGGGCTGAGGATAAATTCAAGATGATTTCAGTAGCCTACCGTATTTTAATCAATTCTGAACTACGTTATAAGCATGATATTCAATTAGCTGCAGAGAAATTAAAGAAAGCTAAGGAAGCATCTCAAAGATATCATTACACTCATAATCCCTGGAAACCCCCTACTGCCCAAAGAAATACCAACCCTCCCACCTTTGTAGATTATGCCACTGAACGTAAAGGTACCATTTATGCATTTGCTTTTATTGGAATAATTGCTTTTGTGCTTTACGTGGGCGTTAGTATTTATGAATTATTTCAGGAGGCCAAAGAAAAAAATTTAATCTCAGCTTTTGATCAGCAAGTAACAAAAGCAGACAGTTTATATTATGCAGGTAAAGTACAAGCCGCTATAAGTTTTATCAAGGAGATTAAATCTGAAAACACCATAAATTACAACCTGAAAAGACATGAAATCAATTACTTAAATTTCAGGAAAAACCAGGCGGATATTGATTATAAAAATGGTGCATATAAAGATGCCTTATGGGGCTATTTATTTTATATGGAATATAGTGGAGAACAGGAATTAGATATGCTATTTAGTGTAGCAAATTGTTATCGTGGAATTAATGAACCTAACAAAGCGGTTTTCATTTTAAATAATTTACTCGATGAAAATTACAACCGACTACCCACCATTTATTTAATAGCGAAAATATATAAAGATGATTTAAAAAAGTTTGAATTGGCATTAGATTATTACAAAATGGGAATAGCCAATATAGAACAAATTTTTAAAAACCTATATGGAGAAGCTTACAGGTTGCTGGTATCTTCTGAAAGAACCCCTCCTATTTATAAAATAATTTATTTTGAAACAGCAGAACTATATTTACAACAGAATGAATTTACCAAAGCTTCAAAATTACTGGAATGGGTATTATTTTTTGAGCCCGAAAGAGCGAAAGCGTATGAGTATTTGTATACGAGCTACTATCAATTAAATGACCCCAAATTAGCTTGCAATATTTTATTGAAAGCCGAAAAAAGGGGATTTAGGATTACTGATGCACATCAATTAAATTGCAGGTAAATGAAAAAGTCGATTTTACTTATCATGCTATTGGTTTTTTACCTAGAAACGTTTGCCCAGGTAGAGAAAGCAAAGGAAATAATTGAAATTCTGAGCTCCGACTCCTTGGCAGGTAGAGGTTATGTGGAAAACGGACAGGCAAAAGCTGCTATTTATATTTCGAAATATCTGCAGGAACAAGGTGTTTCCAGCATGCATCAGGAACTTCAATATCCTGTTAATACCTTTAACAGCACCATTCAATTAATTGCTCATACTCAACAAAAATCAACTGATTTAAAGGCAGGAAAAGATTTTTTACTTCATCCGGCTTCTGGATCCATTCAATTTAAAGAAAAGGAGTTAGTTCAATTACCTTCCACTAGTACCGAATTAGAAGAACACACTATAAAATCTAAGAAAGTATATAGCATCAATAAAACGGAGGCAAATTCTGCTGCCATTAATAAAATGGTTGAAGAATTCATTAGCACCAATTCATTTAAAAAAAGCCTACTTATTATTGAAAACAATGGCAAGCTCACCTGGTCGCCCGCACCAACACAAAGTAAAAATGCTGTAGTTTATCTTACTAATTCTTTAGAGGCTAGCGCAATAAGTGCTAAATGGAAATCTGACTTCAAAAAAGAATTTAGTTCCTCTAATATTATAGCTAAAATTCCAGGACAAAAAAGTGATTCTGCTTACATGTTTAGTGGGCATTATGACCATTTAGGGGAATTAGGGGAAAGTGCCATTTTCAGAGGTGCCAATGATAATGCTTCCGGAGTAGCCATGCTTTTAACTTTATCGGCTTATTTTGCGGATAATACACCTCAATATGATACTTATCTTCTTTTTACAACCGGTGAAGAGCTGGGTTTATTAGGTAGCAGACATTTTATTGAAAATCCTCTTTTCGACCTCCGGAAAATTAAAATGCTTATTAATTTAGATATGGTAGGCACCGGAGATGAAGGAATTACAGTGGTAAATGCAGTAAAACATCCGACATTTTTTCAATACCTTACTGAAAACAATCAAAGTAGAATCACTGCTATTAAATCCAGAGGAGAGGCCTGCAATAGCGACCATTGCTTTTTCGACCAAATAGGTGTGCCTGCAGTATTTATTTATACACTAGGCGGCAAGCAAGCCTACCATGATATTAATGACAATGGAGAAGGTCTAAGTCTGGTTGCTTTTAATGCGTTGCATGATTTATTGACGGAATATATTGAATCAGAGAAGTAGCCTTTCTAACTTGCAAACCTATTCACTTCTACACTTCAAAACCTCCTCAACTCAATACTTACATCACCTAATCAAGCACTCAAACTAAAGATAGATTTTACTTCTGCTTCATGCTGGTAGTTTTTACCTTCAATAGCGTGAACAAAGTGAGTTGTTAATTCCTTGCGACTAAAAAACTGCTCGGCAGTGTTGCGAGATGCTTTTTGGTATTTATGTAGTAACTCAGGAGATTCTAAAAATGGTAATATTTTCTCTCTGAACTCAATCGGAAAATCAGAATCAGCAAAAAAACCAATATGTTTTTTCTCTACCAGGCCTCTAATCCAACCTTGAATATTGGTGATAATCAATTTGCCCGAGGCGATGGCATCAAAGAATTTATTAGGAGAATTAGTGCGTAAAACAGGTTTGTGTAAAAAGGAAACATAACAAGCATCTGTTACATTCATCACATCGCGCACCTCATCT
>JBBSPJ010000383.1:0-4025 GCA_038258905.1 Cytophagales bacterium | reverse complement strand
TAAAAAGAGAATAATCTACTTTTGTAAAAGTTAAAGTAGGTATAATCAGGCCTTTTTCTGATTTAAATTATGGGCTTTTGGATGGCCTTTTAGCTTTAATTTATTTACCACAAATGCGAAGAGACACAAAGTAAATAGCTAGTAATTTTTTGGTTAAATCTCGAATTCAGAGGCTAAGGTCTTTGAAAAAGATTACTGGCTGACTAAAGCGGTTTGGAGAAATTTTATTGAGCATATTTACTGCTTCAGTAGTTCTCTTTGCGCTTCAGCGTCTTGGCGGTTCAATCCTCGCTTTAGCGATTTACTTCCAAATAATCATTCTTCCATTTCGGATTTCATGCGATTGAAAGCCAAATGCTTTTGTTATATAGGCTATTGTGGCCTCCTGATAAATATAAACGTGGGTTGGATCATGGCGGTAATTCCAATTCTTAAACTTTTGCTCAGGAGAGTATAATAAAGTCATGCAGATAAGCTGCCCTCCCTCATTTAACATGCTTTTCAGCCTCTGGAATTCTTTCTTGGGGTAATAGAAATGCTCAATTACCTCACACGAAACTATATAATCATATTTTTTATCCAGTAATTCAGGATAATCTGCAAAATAAGGATCGTATTGCGCTATGGTATAATTTTCATCCTGCAACATTTTTGAAATTACAGGTCCTGATCCTGAGCCGAAATCCAAGCCTTCATCTTCCGGTTTAAACTGGTCTAAAACATATTGCCAAATGGGGGAGGTGAATTTTTGATAACGAGCATCTTCTACATTATTATTATGTTCCAGGTAGCGACCCTTTTCTGTAGCAGCATCTGAATAGAATTTATCGTCCTTTACAATGGCGTGACAGGTTTGACATTCATAATAATCCTCGTCAATTTGGTGCTTTAAAGGTGAGGCGCATAAATTACAGTTCATTCTAGATCAATTAAGTTTTTTAGGTAATAAAAAAAGGAGACTTGTTAAAGCCTCCTTTTTAAATTTCATCTATAATAATGTCTCAATTATTTTTGAGAGTCCATATATTGAATTAAATCAACCACTTTACTTGAGTAGCCCCACTCGTTATCGTACCAAGCTACTACTTTCAAGAATTTCTCACTCAACTGAATACCTGCACCGGCATCAAAAATGGAAGTTCTTGCATCTCCTAAAAAGTCGTTAGAAACTACATCATCTTCAGTATAACCTAAAATTCCTTTTAGTTCACCTTCGGAAGAAGCTTTCATTTGTGCACAAACTTCTTCGTAAGTAGCTCCTTTTTTCAATTTAACAGTTAAATCTACTACCGAAACATCTGGAGTAGGTACTCTGAAAGCCATACCAGTCAATTTACCATTTAATTCAGGTATTACTTTACCTACTGCTTTAGCTGCTCCAGTTGAAGAAGGGATAATATTTTGGCTTGCTCCTCTTCCGCCTCTCCAGTCTTTAGCCGATGGCCCATCTACTGTTCTTTGAGTGGCGGTTGTAGCGTGTACAGTGGTCATTAAACCTTCATCTATACCCCAGTTATCGTTTAAAACTTTAGCTATAGGTGCTAAGCAATTGGTTGTGCATGAAGCATTTGATACAAAGTTCATATCATTGGTATAACTCTTCTGATTAACACCCATTACAAACATAGGAGTATCATCTTTAGAAGGAGCAGACATGATTACTTTTTTAGCTCCGGCATCAATATGGCCTTTTGCACTATCTTTGGTTAAGAATAAGCCGGTAGATTCTACTACGTATTCAGCACCAACATCACTCCATTTAAGATCAGCAGGGTTTTTCTCAGCTGTAACCCGGATAGATTGCCCATTAACTACTAATTTACCATCTTTAACGGCTACATCACCTTTAAATCGGCCATGAGTCGAGTCATATTTTAACATGTAAGCCATATAATCAACCTCAATTAGGTCGTTAATACCTACAATTTCGATGTCATTTCTTTCAACAGCGGAACGGAAAACTAATCTTCCTATTCTACCGAATCCGTTGATCCCTATTTTAATTTTTGTCATAATTGAATTGTTATTGTTTTGTGTGATAATTTAGTTGTTTCCTGCAAAGGTTCTTTAAAAAATAATCTTAATCATTTTAAACAATGAATTTTATATTCATTTAGAGTGGATTATCGAAAAATATAAACTTCACATTATATTTTAGCGTTCGATACGCCTTTAGAACTTGTTTTAATTTATTATACGAAATTAATAAGAATAGTTTATTAATAAAATAAAAGTATAAGAAGTTGAGTTGATGGCTTAAATGAAATCAATAGTTTTATGCAAATTATAATATTTTCCATTCTTCCTGTAGAATTTAATAATGATTCCTTTTTCAAATAATAATTCTATAATTTAGCATTTGTCTTTTATTTCAAGAAAATTACTGTAAATGAAAAATTTAACTATTTCCCTCTTTCTATTAGCGTTTACAACTTTAGGGTTCTCGCAGTCGCATGAACTTGCTCTTAATTTAAAAAATGGAGAAACGTATGAGCAACTAGTTTCATCTCAAATGCAGATTTTGCAGGAAATTAGCGGACAAAAAATTGATATTGATATGAATATCGATGGTTTAATGGCTTATAAAGTAGTTGGTGAAGACAAAGACTCTTATACACTTGAGGTGATTTATAAAAGCATGGGTATGAAAATGGTGATGCAGCAAATGACGATGTATTTTAATTCATCGGATGAGGGCAAGGAGGATCAATTTTCAAAAATGTTAAAGGCAATTACTAACAAGCCTTTTGAGGTAGTTATGGCTAAGAATGGCAAAGTAAAGCAGGTTAATAATTTAGAAGCCATATTTAATTCATCAATTTCACAATTTGATGAAATGCCTGCAGCTCAATTGGAGCAGATGAAATCCCAATTATCTCAAAGTTATGGTACCGATGCATTTAAAGGTAATATAGAAATGGTTACCGCTATTTTTCCTGATAAAAAGGTAAAAGTGGGTGAATCCTGGAAGGTGAATACACAACTAAAATCGGGATTTGAGGCAGGAATCAATACTACTTATACTCTGGTAGAAAAAAATAAGGATTTTTATACCATTTCCGGTGAGGCAACAATCGCTACAAAAGATACTGAAGAAATGACCCAAATGAATGGTATGCCTATGAGATTTGATATGGATGGTAAAATGCTTTCTAAAATAAAAGTGGATAGTGAAACCGGTTGGATTATTGAAGCTACCATTGATCAAAATATTGCGGGAGATGCTCATATTGGTGATACCATGGGTTCTGGTGTTGATATGGTAAGTAAAATGCAAATGAATGGTGGATTCAAAATCACCAATGGAAAATAATTCTTTAGGAATAGTTAATCTATAGCTCCATAAAAATATAATCTTATTTAAATAAATACTCATCTTGAATTCAAAACAGATAAAGATATTATTATTTGATCTGGGCGGGGTTATCATCGACTTGCATGTAGAAAAAACCATAGAGGCCTTTTCAAAATTATCCGGTAAAACGGAGGCAGAAGTAAATGATAAATATATGTCAGCCACTTATTTTCAAGCATTTGAAAAGGGGCAAATTTCTGATCAGGAGTTCCGAGAAACCTTAAGAAAGGATTTAGATTTACAGGTTACTGATAGTGATATTGATACTGCATGGAATGCTATGTTAGGAAATATCCCAAATAATAGAGTAGAGGAGATAAAGCGTTTGAAAAAGGATTTCCATTGTGTGGTGCTTAGTAATACCAATGCCATTCATGAAAAGGCTTTTCATACTATTTTAGAAAAATCTCATGGATATAAACATTTAAATGAGTTATTCCATCAGGTGCATTTTTCTCATGAGTTACAATTGCGTAAACCGAATGAAGATATCTATTTAAAGGTATTGGAAATTCAACAAACAGAAGCTCATAATATTTTGTTTTTAGATGATACTTTGCCAAACCTATTAGCTGCAGAAAAGTTAGGGTATCGCACTTTACATATACCCAGAAATCAAGGTTTTATAACGTTGTTGGCTAAAAATTTTAATTGAATGATCGAAAAAAAT
>JBBSPJ010000382.1:0-4036 GCA_038258905.1 Cytophagales bacterium | reverse complement strand
TAAAATATGCAAAACCTGGCATACCTATACTCGAAATGGCAAGAACCACCTAAAAAAAACCACCTGGTACCAAATGGAAGCTCTCGATGACTCTAAAATGAAACCTCAGAAAGAAGAAGGTATTGAGAAAGTGATATGGGTGAATAAAAAGGAAATGCGCACCGTATTAATTAATACCTATCGTTCCGTGCGCTATGTAATGAAGAAGTTTCATGAGCATCAGGAAGGTTTGGTGGCGACTAAATAAGAAGCTCCTTAGAAATTTATTTCATTTTAAAGCATTAATATTTTCTTTAAATAGTGCTTACACCAATTAAGATCGCACATAGTTGTCTGACCTTTGAAAGATGCCGACACCGCTCTGCAAAATACATAATTCGTTTCAAAAATGCTTTCGGCAAGCAGTGTGCAAAATTGCTGGGGGGTTCCAAATAAATTTTTCCGTTGCACTACAAATTTTTTGGAATGACGTGCTATTTATTGATATGGAAGTGATTTTCAAATGAATGATAAATATCAATTTTAGTGAGTGAAGCTCACTCTCTACCGACATCGATTCATTTAAATGATGGGGAGTAATTTACTAAGTTTCATTTAAAATTTTTCTGGATGACAAGTTTTTATTAGAATGGGCAATTAAATCAGCAGGTATTTGCACAACTAAATGCGCTTACCTACACTTCATCACCTACTCACCTTATCACCTATCAACTAATCTTCCTTGAGATGCTCCACTTTTCTGAGCGCTCGCCTTTCAGTTGCTCATCAAGCACCTCGTAGCGTGAGGATTGGCTGATAAATTCAGGTAGCATATTTTTCATTTGCATGATCATGCCCAATTCATTCTCGTCAAGTAATAAGTCGCTAAGTTTTTCTAAAGCCACTTTTACCTCTTTCAAATTCATTCTATCGGTTTTGGAGATCATGATTTTTTCATGATGCGTAGGCAAAGTGGTATCCTTATTACTTAACAATTCTTCATACAACTTCTCCCCTTCCCTAAGTCCAGAAAAATTGATTTTAATGTCTGTGCCTACTTCAAAACCCGACAATCGAATCATTTTTTCAGCTAAATCCACGATTTTAATGGATTTACCCATATCAAATACAAAAATCTCACCTCCAAAACCCATCACACCGGCTTCAATCACCAATTGGCAAGCTTCGGGAATAGTCATAAAATACCTGGTTACATCAGGGTGAGTGACTGTAACAGGACCTCCCTTTTCAATTTGTGCTTTAAATAATGGAATAACAGAACCATTAGAACCCAAAACATTTCCAAATCGAGTGGTGATAAAACGAGTTACGTTTTTGGCTTCCTTATTCTGAAAATCATTTAATGATTGTACATAAATTTCAGAAATCCTTTTGGAGGCACCCATCACATTGGTTGGATTTACCGCTTTATCGGTAGAAACCATCACAAACTTATCTACTTTATGCTCAACAGATAAATCAGCAAGATTTTTAGTGCCAAAAATATTGCAGGATACTGCCTCAAATGGATTGGTTTCCATGAGAGGCACATGCTTATAAGCAGCCGCATGGTAAACAATTTCCGGCATGTAGGTTATAAATACACTACTCAACCTTCTTTTATTGGTAATATCTAATACGAGAGGTTTTATTTCAACGCCTTCGCTTTCAGGCATATTTTGCAGTTCTATATCAATGGCATATAAGAAAGACTCAGCTTGGTCTACCAAAATGAGTTTTTTAGGCTTTTGCTTTAATATCTGTTTGGAAATTTCTGAACCAATAGAACCCGCAGCACCGGTTATTAACACAACTTTCCCGGTAATACTTTCCTTAACCTTAGGGTTATTTAGTTGTATAGATGCCCTACCTAACAAATCATCAATTTTCAATTCTTTGATTTGGTTCATGCTCAATTCTCCATTGATCCATTTATCCGGAGCTGGCACAGTGCGCACCTTTACATGGGCTTTTAAGCACTCATCTACCAATTCATTTTTTCTATCCACGGAGAGATTGGCAATAGCAATAATTACTTCATGTGCTCTATATTTTTTTAGGATATCGGGCAGGTGGTAAGCTGCATCGTAAATAGGGGTTCCATTAATCACCTTACCTACCTTCTTCAAGTCGTCTTCTAGAAATCCGATGACCCGCATCCTTGCATTAGGATCAAAATCTATCACCTGCTTGGTTATAATACCATATTGGCCAGCGCCAAAGATCATTACATTTTTTCTGTGGCGAACAGCATCCCGGTAATAAGAAAAAAGATTTTTCACCATTACACGGTAAGAAAAAAGTAATATAACAGCTATTGTTAAACTGATAATTAACACTGAAACAGGGATAATAACGCTCCCTTTATAAAAATAATTAGTGTAACTCACTACACCACTCAAAAAAGTACCCAATACAGTTGTATATGTAATTCTCAAACCGTCCTGCAAAGAAGTATAACGAATGATACCGGAGTAACTTTGGGTCAGGAAAATCGCTATTAGATGACAAATAGTGAACAAAATTAAGCCTTCAGTAAATTTAAAGGCTAATACATCTGCTACATTGAAATTAAAACGAAGCAAATAGGCTAAAACAATGGCTATCAATAAGAACCCTAAATCAATTAATAGAATGATCCACCGAGGCAAAAAACTGATATCATTAATTTTTTTGATCATATATAATACAAATATAAACTATATTATAAAAAATTATACTATAAGTTTAAAAATTAAGATGCTTTTTCATCTTTTCTACTATGAAAGCCTTCTGCTCCATGGTTAATGAAGAACCAGACGGCAAGCAAAGTCCATAATTAAATAGATCTTCAGATACTCCGTTTAAATAACTAACACATTCAGCAAAAACGGGTTGCAGGTGCATAGGTTTCCAAAGAGGCCTGGTCTCTATATTATCTTCCTCTAATTTTTGCCTTAAAGCCTCTGGAGTTAACTTGTGATTGTCATTAAATACTATGCAGGTTAGCCACCTGTTAGAGAAAGCTCCCTTCCTTTCTTCTAAAAAGCTAAAACCAAGATCGTTTAAAGCTGATTGATAAAAATCAAAATTATCTCTTCGCTTATTTATCCAGTCAGGTAAAACCTCCATCTGTCCTCTTCCAATGCCCGCAGAAATATTACTCATTCTATAATTAAATCCAATTTCTGAATGTTGATAATATGGAGCCGGGTCACGTGCTTGTGTAGCTAAATATCTTGCCTTATCGATCCATTGCTTATTTTGAGATACCAAAGCCCCGCCTCCTGAAGTAGTAATTATTTTATTCCCATTAAATGAAAATACTCCGAAATCTCCAAAACTACCAGCTTGTTTACCATTTATGGAGGCCCCTAAAGCCTCAGCAGCGTCCTCGATAAGTGGTATTTCGTATTTCTTACAAATTTCAGTTACCTCCTCTATTTTTCCTGGCATTCCATATAAATGCACAAAAATGATGGCTTTAGGTTTATTACCTTTTGCTATATAGTCTTTAATGGCCTGTTCCAATAATTCCGGATCCATGTTCCAGGTTTCCTCCTCACTGTCAATTAAAACAGGAATAGCTCCTTGATAAACTATAGGGTTTATTGTGGCAGAAAAGGTAAAGCTAGAGGCTAAAACGATATCATCCCTCTTTACACCCAGAAGTATTAAAGCTAAATGTATAGCTGCAGTACCAGAGCTTAAAGCAGCGGCAAAAGGCACTTGTGAGAAAGTTGCTATATCTGTCTCCATCCCATTTACATTAGGCCCTAAAGGAGCAATCCAGTTTTCGGCAAATGCATGCTCAATAAATTTAATTTCATTTCCGCCCATGTGTGGGGCGGATAAATAGATTCTATCTTTCATGTGTATATTGTCGCGTCCTGAAAATGGTTGACACTTTCATATTCAAATATACTATTTTCTTTCTTTCATAAAACACACAATTAATTGATCTTGCAGTACCACGATGAAGGGGAGTCAAGCGCTGCTGAGGAGCAACTTGACAAGGAATAATCGTTTGGTCCGATAGCGTTATTGCTAATAGTAGGCTGTCCATTTTTAGGGGCAG
>JBBSPJ010000381.1:0-4040 GCA_038258905.1 Cytophagales bacterium | reverse complement strand
TGGCTTTTTCTCCATAAGGAATAATATCCATCATATAATTTATACTTTTAGAGATGATCGGATGATGAATCCATCTTTTTGAGCCGCTAAGTGAATCGCTTTTACTAATTCCAGTGCCAGGGGGTTGTCTCCATGGATGCAGATGCTGTCTACGCTTAAAGATTTCATTCCGTCATCTGTCTTCACTTTTTTATCAAATACCATGCTTTTTACTTGTTGCATTGCGGTTATAGTATCTTTGATGAGGGCATTAGGCATGGATCTTGGCATCAGCTGACCGCTAGGAAGATACCTTCTATCGGCAAATCCTTCGCTAATAAAATTGACGTTATGCTGATGCGCCAACTGCTCGAAATTGCTGCCTGCTAAGCCCATTATTGCTAAATTAGGGTCAATTTCCTGGATAGCTTCCATTACTATGAGTGCCTCGTCAGTATTAACAGCCACTGAATTGTATAAAGCACCGTGTGGCTTCACGTAGCTAATGGTGCCTCCGTTGGCTTCTGTTAAACCTTTAACGGCCGCTACCTGGTATTTTATAATTGATTTTAGTTCTGCAAAAGGTACAGACATGGGTCTTCTGCCAAAACCCTGTAAATCCGGGTAGGAGGGGTGGGCTCCAATTTGCACCTTATGATGGATGGCATTTTTGATGGTCTTTTCGATATGAAAAGGATCTCCTCCATGGAACCCACAGGCTATACTACAAGAGCTAATGAAGGGAAATAGCAGTTCGTCATTGCCTAACTTGAACTGGCCGTAGCTTTCGCCCATATCGCAATTAATATCTATGTGGTGTTTTATTTTGGCCATCTTTTTTAAAGTAAGTTGAGTGCGGATAGTATTCCTTTTAAACCTAGTAAAATAGTTACGATTACTACTATACTTCCAACGATATTAATCCAAAAGGAATTCACATAATCACCCATAATTCTTTTGTCATTTACAATCCAGAGCAAGTAAATAGCAATGAGGGGTAAGACTAAACTATTGGCAACTTGCGCTACTAATATAACGCTTGTTGGTTTGTAACCTAAAGAGGCTAAAATCATCCCCGACAATAGCACGAAAATCCAAATGAGCCTAAATTTAGGGTTTTTGAAACCATTTTTCCAGCCTAACACTTCCGAAGTGGCATAAGCAGCGGCCAGCGGAGCAGTTAAAGAAGAGGAAAAGCCTGCGGCCAAAAAGCCAAAAGCCATAAAAGAAGCAGACCAATTCCCCAAAATAGGTACCAACTGTTGTGAAAGATCAGTAAAATCATTTATTTCGGTAGGGTTTCCCTCAAAAGCCATGGCACTTGTTATAAGAATGCACATAGTGATGATGCCCCCTAAACCCACAGAAAGTATGGTGTCCCACCGGGCTGTTTTTAAATCGTTTTTACTCGTCCATTTTTGTTTGACAGAGGAAGCGTGCAAAAATAAATTGTAGGGAACCACAGTAGTGCCTATCAATCCGAGCACCATAAGGGTTGCATTTTCCGGTAAAACCGGTATAAACAAGCTTTTAAAAATTGCAACAAGATCTGGTTGCAGCATAATGGCGGCTAATAAAAATATAATGCCCATTATAGCCACTAATAAGATCAGGAATCTTTCTATCAGCTTGTATTGGCCAATAAATAATAAGGTGAAAGTGATGAGGCCAATGAATATAATTAATGGATTAACATTAAAAATATGAGGTATATTACTGAAACCAAGCACCGCTCCGGCCAAATTTCCAGCTTCATAGGCAGCATTTCCTATAACTATGGCTAAAATGACTAAGGTAAAAGTGCTGGCTTTAAGGTATTTATTACTTGTTTTCTTGCGGAGAGCATCGCCTACACCCATGCCTGTAATAACGCCTAATCGAGCCGACATTTCCTGCAAAATGATAGTGGCTACGATTGAAAAGGCAATGGCCCACAGTAGGGTATACCCATAACCTGCACCGGCCATGGTTGCGGTGGTAACTGTGCCCGGGCCTATAAAGGCTGCTGCCACAAACACTCCAGGTCCTATTTTTCTTAATTGAAAAGCCATATTCAGGGTTTAACCCAAAAAATTCACTTGAATTTTTTGTCCGAAGGACAGACGATTTATAAAAACCTTAATATTAGACAATCGCATTATAATTTGCATAACAAAATATGAAATTAATTTACTTAAATTTAGGTAATTAGGTTTTTATAAATGTCTGGGTAAACCCTGACAAAATCAATTAAAAATCAGTTATTTTTAATTGATTTTCGTCATTATTCTTAGTGACGGTATTTATAATACGGGTTAAAGCCTGAATATAGCTAAAATTATGTAACTGGAAACAACTGGAATCTACTTACGCAGTAGCTTTCAAATTCTCATTGTCGAAAATACTGCTGTCATCAGCAAACTGATCAATTAATTTTAAATCCAAACGATCTGTTAAAGAAGAGGAATAGTGTACTTTTTTGATGATTAAGTCTTTGTCAACCAGGAATTCCGCTGGAATTGTGTTAATAGATTCACCATCAGCCATACCATGCATCGGAACGCCCGCTTTTTTAGCTTTAAAAGCTGTTTGCACAAAACTAGCAATATGACTTTTGGCCGATTTTAGAGGGGAAGACTCTAAACCATATTTATCGTACAATTCTTTAGTGGGATCAGAAATTAGGGGGATAGGAGATACCTCTTTGTGAAAGATACTTCTGAGTAACACATTTTCTTTGGATTCGAAGAAGAATAGCATTTCCAGGCCTTTATCTTTAAGATCCTGATGTACTTTAGTAAGGGCATGGACTCTTAAATTACAGAAAGGACAACCAGCGTGTCTGAAGAATGCAATTAATAATTTTTTATCTCGATAATTTTCTAAATTGATTTCCCTGCCAAAAATGTCTTTCCGGTTAAAAATAGGTGCTTCTAACTGACTCGTTAATTTCATAATGCTACTGGTTTATTTATCTTAATATACTAAGAAAAGGCGGGTTTGGTTTTAAATAATAATGCTTTATCGATCAATCTCTACTTAAAACATCTGAAATTGTATTAAGACAAGACTAATTCACCGAACCGGGTAATGATATTATTATTACTATTTAGGGAAATAACAGGCCGGACCATTGAGACGCATCATAATCCCTTTCCACGCTAATTTCAAGATCATCAGTCAGTTGAGGATAAAAATCTATTCCAGTAAGGCTTTCCAGGGCATCAATAGTAACAATATATTCAACCAAACTATTTTTAGATCCTTCATTGGGGATAAGAAAAGCGATGGCAGAGAAAGAGTTATCTGTAGGGTGAAATTGTAATATTGCCTTAAAAAAGAAGTTGGGCACACAAACCTTATTACGACCAATTCTGGAGAGATGATCATTTAAAATAGGCCCTGTGGCAATATAGATTAAGGTAGAATCATTAACCCATGACCTGACCAGGGTTTCCAAAGATTTCCAGATGCCACGGTTAAAAGCCGGTGCCTGCGGACACATATTGCTCATATAAAAACTTTCGCTCATGGCAATGGGATCAAATGCCATGTCGGCAGCAGGGGCTAAATGCCCTCTGTCAAAACCACTTTTTTTATAATCTTCTACTGCGGCACTTCCTGTTGCTACCTTTGGATCGGCCCTGAAATTATCTTTTCTTTTAGTCTTATCCACCGTTAATTTATCGCTACTGAGCTCATAATACACCCATTCAGCCTGTTCATGTGCTTCGGAATAGTTAAGCGCAAAAGATTGATGGAAAACGAGTTGCTCTGTCGGGGAACAAGGTAAAAAATCTTGGGCAGAAAGAGCTGTTGTGCATAGTAAAAGCAGCAAACTATAAAAGGATCCTTTCATCAATTATATCTTATTTATTGCAAATATAAGATGGATTTTAATGAACTGGCTAAATATGAAGTCTATGTTTGGTTTTTAGATGGGTTGAGATGGCGATCGGTTAGCTAGTGCGAGTTTTAACTTTAAGAGAAGCAGCATAAGCTTGCATTAGTGGGTTCTTGGATGACAGGGTGCTTTGGATAGTCCGGTTTGACTATCGTCTGATCTAAGCAGAATCTTAGGT
>JBBSPJ010000380.1:0-4044 GCA_038258905.1 Cytophagales bacterium | reverse complement strand
GGCTTTTCTTTTGCGCGCATTTGACCATGTTTTATGTCTAAACATACAAAAAAACGGTCATTTTAGCAAGTAAAAAACACCTTATTATTGACGTATTCAATTGATTGTCAAATGTTTAAATTATTATTAAGGATCAACTATTTACCCTCTCAAAATACTTGAAATCTGCAATGATACATTTAGCAAGGTCATTTTTGCACTGGCATTTCTTTCTAAATAATAGGAGGCTTTATTCAATATATCAGTCATAGCAGCTACTTTTTCGAGAGAAATAGTCTTACTAAATTTTTGCACAAAAGCTTTATGTTCTTCAGGAATTCGCATTAACTCATCAGTTTGCATCAAGGCAATTAAAGATTCTCGGTAAACGTTTTCGGCATGAATAAGCCACTGTTGTTGATTTACTTTACCCAATTTCTGAAAAGTCTCTGATCTTTTCACCAAGCCATTGTAGTCCTTAGTGTAACATTCCCGCATCCATTGTTCAAACTCAGGCTGAGTATCGTCTGAAATATCATCAGAAAGTGATAACGCCCTATTTAAATCGCCCTGGGAAATATGAGCTAGTTGTTTAGCTAATCTTTCATCAATGTTGTACCGGTTGACAAGAATTTGCTTAATTTCCTCATCTGAGTAGGCAGGGATATGTACACTTTGAGTCCGTGATGTAATTGTTCCTAATAATTTACCTTGATTATTAGAAACCAAAAGGAATATCGTTTTCTCGGCTGGCTCTTCTATTATCTTCAGTAAGGCATTAGCTGCTGTAGGATGCAGATATTCAGGCAGCCAAATAAGCATAACCTTGTACTTGCCTTCAAAGGCTTTCAGGGATAAACCCTTAATGATTTGCCTACTCTCCTCTCTGGAAATATTTAACTGCTTATTATCTGTACCGATATGAGAAACCCAATCATTTACAGAAGCAAAAGAATCTTTTATTAAGAATGATCTCCAATATTTTAGAAAGTTCTGACTTATTTTTGCATCCGCGGCTTTAATAGAATCATTTGCTGCTGTAGGGAAAGAAAAATGAAAATCAGGATGAATGAACTTCGCATTTTTTTGACACGCAGGACACACGCCACAAGCATCCTCTTCTCCCCTATTATCACAATTTAAAAAAGTAGCATAAGCGAGAGCCATAGGTAAATTTGCAGAACCAGATGTGCCTAAAAATAATTGTGCATGCGCAATATGATTTTCCTTCACACTTTTAACAAGGTGTTTTTTAACTTCAGTTAAACCCGGTATTTCTGCAAAAGTCATACGATTTATGGTAATAAATTAATGATTTACTTTAATCCTTTTTTAGTAGTGCCAACTCCTTTTTCTGCTTCCTCTTGTAAACAATAGAAGAAATGGTGATGCTTATTTCATACAATAACATAATAGGCAATGATATAAGCATTTGTGAAATTGGATCAGGAGGTGTAATTACAGCACCTAATATTAGAATAACTACTATAGAATGTTTTCTGTATTTCCTTAATAAGGTGGGATTAAGTATGCCTGCTTTGGTCATAAAATAAATAACCATGGGTAATTGAAACATTAAACCACAAGCTAAAACCAACATAGTAACAGTACCAACATAAGAGGTAATATCAAATTCATTGAGAACAGAAGGATCTACCTGGTAGTTCGCTAAAAAATTAACTGAAATAGGGGTTACTATATAATATCCAAATAAGACGCCAGTCATAAAAAGCAGGGTGACAAAAAAAGTAGCACCACGGGTATATTGCTTTTCATTGCTGTATAATGCCGGACTGATAAACCTCCACATTTCCCAAAAGAAGTATGGGAAAGCCACAATAATACCAATCACAAATGAGGAAGTAATATGCATAGTGAACTGGCCGGTCATTTTTCTACTTTGAATAATGAAAGGTAATTCATCAATACAGAAGGCTGTTGAATTAGCAACAGCTTGCCCAAACTGACAGGCCATTTGATAAAACCAGAAATCAGGTCTTGAGGGGCCTAGAATTAATGTACCAAATACAAACTCCTTGGAGGCAAATGCAGCTAGTGAGAAAACTAATATAGCCGCAAATGACCTTACTATGTGCCAGCGAAATGCTTCCAGATGATCAAGGAAACTCATCTCTGCTTGTGGTTGATCTGCAGGCATGTTTATGCTTTAAATAAAGGAAATTGAACCATCCACTCGTTGATTTCTTTCTTCACCTTTTCAATTTCAGGAGCATTTCCGTGATTTGTGATTACCTTATCAATGTATTCTACAATTCTTTCCATATCACTTTCCATTAAACCTCTGGTGGTTATCGCTGCTGTCCCAATTCTCATTCCGGAAGTAACGAAAGGTGATTTATCATCGAAAGGGACCATGTTTTTATTAATGGTAATATCGGCTTCACCTAAAATAGCTTCAGCCTGCTTACCTGTAATATCTTTAGAACGTAAATCTATTAACATCATGTGGTTGTCTGTACCACCTGAAATTATTTTATAATCCCTATCGGTAAAAGATTTGGCCATTACTGCTGCATTCTTCTGCACCTGAAGTATGTAATTGAAATACTCATCCGTTAAACATTGTCCGAAAGCCACTGCCTTTGCAGCTATTACATGTTCTAATGGCCCACCTTGCGTACCTGGGAATACTCCAGAATCCAAGAGCTGAGTCATCATTCTTAACTCTCCCTTAGGGTTTTTCTGCCCGAAAGGATTTTCAAAATCATCACGCATCATAATTAAACCACCTCTTGGGCCTCTTAAAGTTTTATGAGTAGTGGTAGTTACAATATGGCAATGATCTAATGGATCATTTAAAATTCCACGGGCAATTAAGCCACTAGGGTGAGAAATATCTGCTAATAATAAAGCACCTACTTCATCGGCAATTTCTCTCAACCTTTCATAATCCCAATCGCGACTATAAGCAGAAGCACCGCATATAATCATTTTAGGCTTTTCTTTTTTAGCCGTTTCCTCCACTTTATCCCAGTTAATTAAACCGGTTTCTTTTTCTACCCCATAAAAGCTAGGTGTATAATATTTACCGGAAAAATTTACTGGAGAACCATGTGTTAAATGCCCGCCATGCGATAGATCAAAACCTAAAATTTTATCCCCTGTTTGCAGACAAGCCAGCATTACTGCTGCATTAGCTTGTGCTCCTGAGTGGGGTTGTACGTTAGCCCAAGTTGCTCCAAAAAGTTCTTTTACACGTTCAATAGCTAAATTCTCCACCTCATCAACCACTTCACAACCTCCATAATATCGCTTTCCGGGTAATCCCTCAGCATATTTATTGGTTAGTACACTTCCCATAGCTTCCATTACATCTGGCGATGTAAAGTTTTCTGAAGCGATAAGTTCTATGCCGGTTTCCTGTCTATTTTGTTCTTTCTTAATGAGGTCGAATAGTGTGCTATCTCTTTGCATAATAATTTTTAAATTAAAGTCTAAAATTAGGTCAGATTCTCGGGATTTACAATGTTATTTTTATGAACCTTTTTGCTTAACTAATTTTATAAGAACACAACTTCATTAAGGCTAATGAAGTTTGTTAATTTGTAAAAGAACAACTCTTAGGATTTGTAATAATTGTAGCAGCTAAGCTCTAAATTTTAATGCCAATTTTCTTAGCAAAATCTTGAGGCATTTCGGCAATTTTTCTTTTCTCATAATCCAAAAAGACAATACTGGTTTTTCCCAAAGCCGCTAGCCTGTTATCTTCTTTTATAAACCTATACACAAAATCAAATCCATATTTATTATGGTCTGTCACTCCAATAGATATTTTTATTGTTTCGTGTGCAAATATTTCAGCTTTATAAGTAATAGCGGCATCCGTTTGAATAAAACCCAAGCCGTCAAAACTCATTTCATCTTTATAACCCAAATTTTTAAGGTATTGTACTCTGGCATCGTGCATAAAAGCGAAAATTCTATCATTACCAACATGACCGCCATAATTTAAGTCGGTTACCCTGGTATGAATAATAGCTGTAAAATCATACGAAAATGGTTCGTCAATTTTTATTCTGCTCATTTTTATTGTTTTGTTGCTGT
>JBBSPJ010000379.1:0-4044 GCA_038258905.1 Cytophagales bacterium | reverse complement strand
CTCAAAATACTCTGCGGGATGAAGAGGGCAATAATTCAATGCAAAGAGAGGATGGTACAGAAATTGAGATACCTGATTTTAGTTCGGACAGTGAGGAGACGCCTTATGATTTTATGCGCGATATTACTTTGGCGAGAAATGGTCTTTGGAGTGATGAGGATAGTATAGTGAACCTTACAGGCTTAAGAAGAGAATTGGAAATTACCGAAGACACAGATCACCTAGTCCAATGGAACGATACAATGGTAGCATGCTGGATTGAAGAGGATGATGATTGCAATAAAGTGAAAAGATGCAAGCATTATATTGCTACTACTGAACCGGGAAATAGAGATGCAAATAGGATGATGACTCCTCAAACAGCTACGGTTCTTTTAGGTTTGCATCAACAAAGGCAATCCGCAGGACGAGTAATGAGTCCATTATTAAAAGGATCAGATTCTGATAATAACATTTATGATTTTGATAATAGAAATCAAGCTGGAATTAATATTCATCCTGGAGGAATGAAAGGTTTAAGAGGAGGCATGGGTGTTGATAGGAATAAATTGAGTGGCTTACCAGGTTCCTATGGAGCTTCTTCATCTTCAGACATATCTACACAAATAGAGCTAGTTGAAATCTTTTACCTATTGTCAAAATATGGGGAAAGCAGAAAAGATAGTGCCTATAATTTTTTAAAACAGAAGGCTGAGACTGCTCAGCAGTTAAAGGACGAAGGATTAGAAATTACAAACATACAAGAAAATGCGATTTCTGATCATAGTAGATTAAATTCTATTTTAGAAAAAGAGGCATTTACCCATGCGAGAAAAACCTATTTAAAAGAGACTTTAGAGTTTAATGCGGATCAGGAACAAAGTATTTATAATAATGAGGCAGAGGGCTATTCTCTCAACGATTTAGATGATAAGTCGACAGAAATTTCGGGTACAGTTTCAGGTTCAATTGTTTCAGCATCTTCTAAAGGATGTCAGGTAATATTTGGAGGAATAAATTTTTACGATTATTGGTGGAATGTAACAAACAAAGCGGTAGATTCAGAGCAACAGCAATGGTATTATACCCTTATTAATCTCACTGAAGCATATGAAGCAATTGAAACTCAGAATGGCCAACTTTAATTACCAAAAAAGAGCTATCTGAAATAAGTACTATTGTTATGTTAAAAAAAATAATTTTTATATTGATTTTATTTTCATCATCAGAAGTTTTAGGACAAGAAAGCCTTTCTTCTGCTATTAGACAATGGTTTAACGAAGACATTGGCAGCGATATTAATCTTGCCTCAGGCTTTTACTATGAGGATTGTAGTTACCTAGGCATTTTTGGTAAGAACAATTATAAATTCAACATGCGCTTTGACTCAGTTAGTCGAAAAAGTTTTACTCAAATTTATTACATTGAGGGTAGAAGCCTTTTGAGAGGAAAAGTAATGTCTTTTCAAGGTGAAATAGAGGTTGAACATATCGAATTGTATTTCATAGAGCCTTTATCTTTGGTTGTTAGTGGCTCATATCGGTTTGTAGAAAAAGGTGGTGGTGTATTTGAAGGAGTATTTAGAAAATATATGTCAAATAAAAATAGAGGAAATGGAGATCTAATTTTCGGTAATATTGATGCTGAAATTGGGCATAAAGAAGGATTTGCTGGCAATTGGATTGATCCAAAAACTGCTAAAGAATACAAATGCCTGTTTGGGTTTAATAGTTATCCTCAGGATCTTGCTGATGATTTTGATTTAAATGGTGGTGTACCATCAATTAACCCTGACTATAAAAAACATGGCTGGGATGAATTTTTTGAGAAAAATGATGGTCGAGGATTTTATGGTAACACTGAATGCAATTACGAGTGGTGGAAGTAAACACAATCCAGACATTGTACCTTAATTTCTACCTCTTTTATTGATCGATATTAAGAAAAATAGTTAGATATTTTCCACCTATTCACATATTGGTTTTCTATAATTATTGGTAATCTGACAATTAGAAAGTTTTAACTTTATTCGAATTGCTCTTTTCCCATACTTTAGTCAATAATTTCTTTAAACCCTTGCATTTCTAATATCAATTCAATATTTTTATACATAAGTACTACTTCATTCATTTTTATGATGATAGCAGTCGGGGTCATTTATTTTTAGAAAACTATTAATAGAATAACCGCAAACCAAAACCTTACCCCATCTTGGTCAGCATTATTATACTTATACTATAAAAAAGCATTCAAATACACATACTTAATCAATTAACTAAACAGCCCATTTTGTGCACTTATTCATTCTTTAAGAAAGGGGAGGGGTTGTATATTCTAAATAGAAAATAACAATTAAAAATATAAACCATGAACAACTTTACAAACTTCAAATCATTCAAATTCCTTTACACAGCCTTTACTCTATTAGCATTCGTTTTTCTAACTTCCTGTGGCGGAGATGACGAAGCCACCCCTGATTGCGGCAGTCTCGAATTAAGTGCTACAGTGGAAGGGAATACCATAACAGCTTCAGTAGATGGAGGTGCCGCACCCTATCAATTCAGCCTAAACAGTGGAGCCACACAGAGCAACGGCAACTTTACAGACTTAGAACCTGGCACTTATGCGGTAGAAGTAACTGATGCCAATGAATGTACCGATTCTCAAAGTCTGCAAGTGATTGATCCTTGTGCTAATTTTAGTATCTCAGCTACAGCTTCAGCCTATGAAATTACCATTGCACTAACCAGTGGGGAGGCTCCTTTTGAATACACTATTAACTATGGTGACCAATCCTTAACTGGCACCTCAGATGTAAGAAGTTTTACTGTAGAGGTGGAAGAAGCCACAGCTACTGAAATTGCCATTACGGATGCAGCAGCTTGTGTGTTAGAAGCTGAACTAACTGCTGATGAAGTACGCACCTTCACCGACAGTCGTGACGGACAAGAATATCTTACTATTAAAATTGGTGAACAAATCTGGTTTGCGGAGAATTTTAATTACAATACTAATACTGCAGACTCTACCAGTAGCTGGTATTACGATGATGACTCTGTAGCTAATTCAGCTGAGTATGGAAGATTGTACACTTGGTATGTGGCTCAAGAAATAGCACCTGAAGGGTGGAGTTTACCGATTGAAACAGATATCGATGAATTGAATATTTTCTTAGGAACCAATGCAGGAACAAAGATTAAAGTCGGTGGTGGTAGTGAATTTGAAGCAAAGCTAGCAGGGGTATGGGTTGATAATTCTAATAGTTTCTTTGATTTAAACCAATTCGGTGATTTCTGGACGAGGTCTGAGCACGATAATTTTGAAGCAAAGGTATTTGGTATATCTGAAGTAAGTTCGCAAATACGTGAAGGAAGTAGTAACAAAGAAAATGGATTAAGTGTGAGATTTATCAAAAACTGAATTAGGAAATTATGTTTCAACTAAAATTTTTGCTCTGCTTTATTTTAACGTTTATTTTTTTAAATAATCAGTATATTTGGAGTCAAGATACAGAAGCCCCATCAGTTATTTCCACAACACCTGAAAATAATGCAACTGATTTAACTGTAAGAACTTTAAACTTAACTACAATAAAATATAATGAATTTATCGTAGAGCCATCATCTGGATATGATTCATTAGTAACGATTAATCCTTCAGTTATATTAAATGATGTAACCTTCAGTAACTCACAAAATACTCTAGAAATAGAATTTTCAGAAGCACTTTTATTTGATATAGAATATACAGTAACAATTACTGGGGTTAAAGATGCTGAAGGTAATGTGGCAGAATCGTATAGTTACTCTTTCACCACCGGCTCAGTCACCTCCATCAACACCTTATCTTTAACAGAAGAATTGTGCATAGAAGGAGAGGCTGCACTCTCTCAAATTGTAATTAGTGAGGGTGCGCCAGGTAATTTTTTTAATCCGGGAAATGAAGGAAGCCGGCAAAATATTCTACTTCATTTACCGGATAATTTTGAGTTTATTACTGCTGGGACAACAGCTATTTCTGTCAATAATGGAAATCCTTCTGATATACCTACAAATGACCTTTCTT
>JBBSPJ010000378.1:0-4056 GCA_038258905.1 Cytophagales bacterium | reverse complement strand
GGAATGAATTGAATATTGACCTACAACGAAAGTTGACTAGCTTTCTATACAATTCGCAATTGAAGGCAAAATATTTTTTAGGACTGTTAGGTGTTATTTTGATAAGCATTCCATTCTTAATTATTTCTCCAATTTTTCATATAGTTTTAAGAAGTGCCAATAAGCGTCTCCAACAGCAGCTAAAAGATGTATATAATTAGATGAATGATGCAAGTATGTCTGAACTGATTGATGCACACTTGATCATTGAAAGAAATAATAAAGAGTATCTTCAATTATTGAATATGAATAAAATAATTGATAAAAACCCGGCTACAATGGGGATTTCTAGTGAAATCAATAAGCTGGTGATTCAAATTGTGGACCTGGAATCATCACTCAAAAGAGCTGCATACCCTAATATCAATAAAGACTTGACAGTTGCAGAACTTCAGGAGTTATCAGCCATATTTTCCGATACAATTGATTGGAAAGATGAGAATCTTGATGTTTATGAAAATTATGTTTGGATGTCTTATAGGGTAGGAGATGTAGTAATTGTTCACTATCCTTATAAAGATGATAAAGGGGAAATTATCCGAAAGGTAAGACCTCCGATAGTCACAAAAATTCAAGAAGATAACAATGCACTTATTCAAATCACTTCTGTAAATAGGGTCAATCGAAATTCCGGGTATTGGGTTGTGAAGGATTCTGATTTAGGTAAAGAAATGGGATTGTTGACGGATTCTTTTGTAAACCTGGAAATCGTGAGATGGATTCCAAATAAGTACATAATTGGAAAAATAGGAAACTATTCTGATATTGATAAAGCCATAAAAGCACTAATCAACCTCAAAATTAAAATTAAAATTAAAAAGGAACTTTAAGATTTAAGCTTGATTTATTCTATAGTTCTTATTCTCATATAGTAAATGATATCACTCGCCAATGCCATAACAATTTGAGTATCTTTGTTGATCTATATAGCAAAATGAAAGTAATAATAGTAATTGAATAAGCAGATTTCTATTAACCATTTTGAGCAGCTTGTAATATTTATTTTAAAGTAATAGTTTTATTTTGTAGTTTAAAAGGGTTAGTTCTATTTTTTATAAAAGATAATGCAACGAGATTGGTAGGACAAAAATTAAAAAGTATTAAAGACGATATTAAGCTTATAGAACTTTTAAAGATCAACAAAGAGTTTTCTAACTTAGATGAAAAATCTGAAAGCTCTAGTGAGAAGATCACACTAGTATCTTCGGTCATAATTTTATGTATTTCAGTATTTTACCTCTTTCCTACAACAGATGAGCATCTGAAATTCACCTCCATTTCTGAATCAATCTTTAGTTTAATTTATATTTTTCTCTGTTTAATTATGATGCTCTATTTCTCATCGTTTATAGGATTTATACTTTATTACGTACTTCGGTATATTATTGAAATATTTTACTCACTATATTTTGATTTAATTAAACTAACACCAAAATATAGGACAAACCAGAAATATTACAATTAAAACATTATAGCAATAAAACAGGACATTAATAGATATTTACAACATTCCGCCTACGAAATTTTAAACAAAATTGAGATATCAGGTTCTCAAAATTATAAAAATGATATGCAGTCTCTATTTATACAAAATTATGAGTATCTGAAAGAATACAATTTTTACAATTTATTTGAAGTGGAACTTTCTCGTAATTTAAAATCTGACCTTGTAATTTTTAAGAAAGAAATAGTGAAGTATAGCGGAAAACAGAAGCACTATTTAGTTAAGCCTAAATATGAATTGATTGGAAGCCACACAGGCATGAGAACCTTTATTACGAATTCAATTTTAGCAGGTGTACCATTATCAGTTATTCAAAAGATCACAGGCCACAAGAAATTGACTACATTACAGGCTTATGTTAGTATTTCAGAGGAGGTAGGAGCATATAAAATGCAACTCCTATCAAATTATTTCAAGTAATATTAATATATTTATAAAGTTTAAAAAGGCGCAGGATGGAAAAGAGCACTGAAGAACAATAAATCATTATAAAATTAATTTTAATCTCAAATTATGAAAATCTATTACGAATCACTTCTTAATTCTGTCAAGCGTCACACCTACAAATTAGAAAAGCAAAGTTTATTTGTGAACACACCATGGGTTTTAGTTGATCAAGATAATGAAGAACAAAAATTTATTTTTAAGAGAAATGGAGAGCTGATATTATCTAAAAATGGTGTGGTAACTAAGGGTAACTGGGAATACCTACCAGAGGCAAATTCATTAATAATCGAACAAAGCTCAGGTACTATATTGTTGAATGAGACGTATCTAGACGGTAATGTGTTGATATTAAAAATTGATGGCACTGCCAACTCATATTACCCTTTGGCCAATTCAAATGAAATCCCTGATTTGAATATCCCCAAATACCTTCTAGGTAAAAAACTTGAGAAGGAAGATTTCGGTATTGTTAAACTTGATGCTGATACTGATTTGCTTATTCCCAAAAGTAGTGCTGATGCCAAATATGGATTATACTACAATATGAAAGGCAAGCCTGTATATACAACCAGTGACAGTTATGAGCTAACAAGTAAAAATGATAGTCAGTATTACTTGATTAGTGACCAAACGAAGTACATTCATGTAAAAAATGGAGTTATAGGAGTTTCCTCTAATTATACTAAATACTCTGATAATCATTTAACTGAATATCAGATATTGGATGGATTAAAAAGCTTCCGGTTTGATGAAAATGTTGGACATACGCTGTTGAGGAATAAGCAACTATACCCAAACCAGAAAGGAGTGTTTTTTCAAGGTGGTTATGGTGTAGACACTGATGAAAACTCTAAAATTATAAAATGCTATATTGAAAATAAATTTAAAATAAAAGGAGGTCAAGCTTTAAAGATAAGAGGACAAAAGCGTGATGAAATACATAAAAATGATATAATTTTAGAACCTAGAAGCATACCGAACGGTAAATATAAATTGAAAAATCAATTCAGGTCATTTTTCTGTGAGGAAAATATAATCATTAAAACAGGCTTTTCATTATTTTAGATTGCTATTGAAAAAAGATTAAACCATACGAACATTTAGAATTGATGCCCAGCTTGTTCTCAGGTGGAAGCAACATTTTCGAAGAATAGATCATTGTGAACTACTCCCCCTTCTAAGACCACTTGCCTGTCATTCTTAATTGATTTTCTTTTTGTTTTATCATCTCTTAAATGCCAACCAACAATTCGATCGGGTTCTGTCAAGGGCGGCCTGTGTTGCGCCTGCGGCAGGCCGTTTACTTTACCCTTGACGGGTTCCGAGCGAATGTTACCTTTGCATTTGAGATGAAAAAAAACAGTTAGGCTGCTACTTTTAAGCAGGTTTTGTAAACTTCAGCAGGTGTTTTTCTGCCTATTCCCTGATTTGTTCGCTCAAAATTATATCTTTTGAAGAACTTAACAAGCCCATTTTCCAATGCCCATCCATCTTGAGCAGACCATAGGTAAACATATTCTTGGAGTGTCTACATTAATTTCCTCTTGCTTTTCAGACTTGCCATCATCAAAAACAGAGGCTGACTTTTCTAAAAAATCTTGCTTCCAACTGCTGATTTGATTAGGATGTAATTCAAACCGATTAGCTAGCTCTGATAGTGTTTCTTTACCTTTGATAGCTTCCAAAGACACTTTGGCCTTGAAGGCCGAACTGAATTTTCTTCTTTTTTGTCCCATAATACTTTTAGTAAGTTAATAAATTTTTCAACTTAGCAAGTGGTTCAAATTATGGGGAGTATTACATTGAAAAGAAAAATGCTGGAGGAATCATTGGTTTGGATGTTTACTAACGTATATAAGTGTTCTAAATAAATAAATCAAAGCCGTGTGCTTATAATTACGCAAATAAAAGGTTAGCCGATTCCCTGTAGCCCTATTAAATAAAAGTGATGCCCCTCGATTAATCTCAGAAGGTACATAAAAATGCCCTCCGCCGCGTAAAGCTTTGGAGGGCGAAGGTGGAGTTGGAGGGAATCTCACCCTTACATTTCCATGTATCGTAATGAG
>JBBSPJ010000377.1:0-4071 GCA_038258905.1 Cytophagales bacterium | reverse complement strand
TACCTAATCCGGCATAAACCGATCCACCTGGGCTGTTAATATATAAGCTTATATCTTTTTTAGCGTCAACCGACTGTAAAAATAATAATTGAGCCGTAATGATGTTGGCGATATTATCATCTACCTGCATTCCTAAAAAGATAATTCTATCCATTATCAATCTTGAAAACACATCTATTTCTCTAAAATTGGTTGGTCTTTCTTCAATTACCGATCTGGTCATGTTCTCAACTTGTTGCACATATTGGTCAACATGGCTTCCTGGTATCCTTTCACCCTTAACGGCAAATTTCCTAAATTCCTCTTTATTAATCATTTAAATATTTTTATAGTAACACAAAATTAAAAAAAAAGCCCTTAGTTAAAAGGACTTTTTAATAAACGATTTCAAAAGTGTTTAGTTTTTCTCAACAGCCTTTTTAAATCCTTCTAAATCAACTTTCTTTTCGTTGATAGTAATTTTCCCTTTTACATGGTCCATTACCCTCTTATTAAGCAATTCTTCAAATACTTTTCTATAATTCTCACCTTTCTCACCTTGCAAATAGTTGTTAGCGAAGTTATCAAGATTTTCATCTAATTGTTCAGACATACCATAAGCACCAAATTGTTCTTTAATAAGGTTTTTGGTATGTTCCATAATATCAGCATGCTCTACCTTTAAATCTTCGTTATCACCTGCAATCTTATTTTTAATTAAGTTCCAACGTAAATCTTTAGTATATAAATCGTATTCCGCATCAATTTGCTCTTGATTGATTTTACCGTCATTGCTCAACAATAACCACTTCTTCAAAAATTCGTCAGGTAAATCAATTTTAGTTTTCTCAACTAAAGTGTTCTGGATATCTCTTCCTAAAAGATTTTCTGTTTCACGACTATAATTTTCAGCCATGGTCTCTTTAATTTTATTATTGAATTCTTCTTCAGATTTCACAGCATCTTTACCAAAAACCTTGTCAAATAATTCCTGATTAATTTCTGCAGGTTTAGTTCTTTTTATATCAAGAATAGTGAATGTTTGCTCCGCTTCAGGAGAAACCCCTTCATTTTGGCCTAAAAATCTTTGTTTAGCATCATCAGAAGTGAAAATTTTATCTATTTCAAGTTTTACTTCTTCGTTTTTCTTAAGTCCGGTAAATTTCTTCTGTGATTTTTTTTCTAAATCATTAATAGGTAATACAACACGTTCTTGAACATCTTCATCAGAAGTGCTTAATTTACCTTTCAAGGTATCACCGGCTGCACTTTCTTCTACTGATTCTGTATCTCCATATTGCTCTAAAAGGTTATCTACAGTTTCTTTTAAAACCTTTTTATCCACCTCAATAGTATACTTGTCAATTTTAAGTTTTGCGTCTAATTTTAACTCAAACTCCTCAACTAAACCTAAATCATACTCAAATTCTAATACTTTAGGATTGTCCCAATCTACAGCTTCAGCTTTTTCTTTATTCGGTAAAGGCTCGCCTAAAATCTGTAAATCATTTTCTTTAATATAATCATTTAAAGATTTAGATAAGATTTGGTTGATTTCATCTACCAATAAGCTTTTACCGTAAAGCTTCTTAATATATGAGGCAGGAACTTTTCCGGGGCGGAAACCTTTGATATTGGCTTTTTTTCCGTATTCCTTTATTTTTTGTTCAACATTAGGTTGATAATCAGCTTCATTTAATATAATTTTAATTGAAGCATTTGCGGAATCCTTTTTGTTGATTGTAATGTCCAAAGTTTTTCGTGTTTTAGATGTTGGATAATATGAAAAAACCCCTAATTTAGGTATATTTATACTAAAATTAAGGGTTGATTTTGTGTGCGGATGAAGGGACTCGAACCCCCATGCCGTAAAGCGCTAGATCCTAAGTCTAGTGCGTCTACCAATTTCGCCACATCCGCATTCATAAATTTTGAAGTGCAAATGTAGTGAAATATATATTCATTGCAAATAGAGTTTGATAAAATTTATAGTTTATTTTGTAGTAAGATTAAGACTCGTGTATGTTAAATATAGATGTTGAGGAAGAACGTAAAGTAATTGTTAGAGAATACCGAAAAATGCTCAAAAAAGCGAAACCCTTTTTAAAGGATGGTGACGCTAAATTAATTAAAAAAGCTTTTTTAACTTCCATGGAAGCGCATAAGGACATGCGTAGGAAATCTGGGGAGCCTTACATTCTCCATCCAATTGCTGTTGCAACTATTGCAGTAGAAGAAATAGGGTTAGGTACCACCTCCATAATTGCTGCTTTATTACACGATGTGGTGGAGGACACTCATTGGGAATTGGAAGAAATTGAAAAAGAATTTGGACCTAAAGTAGCACCAATAATAGATGGACTAACCAAAATAGGAGGTGTGTTTGAGTATGGGAGCTCTCAACAAGCCGAGAATTTTAGAAAGATGTTACTCACTCTATCTAAAGATGTGAGGGTAATCCTTATAAAATTAGCTGATAGATTGCATAATATGCGGACGCTTGAAAGTATGCCACGCAATAAGCAATTAAAAATCACCTCCGAAACGATTTACTTATATGCACCTTTGGCTCACAGGCTAGGCTTATATGCTATCAAGTCAGAATTGGAAGATTTGCATTTGAAGTACACAGAAAATGAAGTTTACCGAGATATTGCAGCCAAAATAAATGAGACGAGAGCCGCAAGGCAAAAATTTATTAAGAATTTCATCAGTCCTGTTGAAGGGGAACTGGATAAGTTAAAATGGTCTTACAATATTAAAGGCAGACCCAAATCTATTTATTCCATCTGGAATAAAATGAAGAAACAGAATATTCCTTTTGATCAGGTGTACGATCTTTTTGCCATTCGTATTATTGTAGATGCTCCCGTAGAAAATGAAAAAGCGGCCTGCTGGGAAGTATATTCTATAGTTACTGATTTTTATAAACCGAATCCAGATCGTTTGCGCGATTGGATTTCAACGCCTAAAGCCAATGGTTACGAGTCATTGCATACCACAGTAATGAGCGAAAAAGGCCAGTGGGTGGAAGTGCAAATTCGTACCAAAAGAATGGACGAGATAGCGGAGAAAGGCTATGCAGCTCATTGGAAATACAAAGATAGCTACTCTAATCCCGAACAAACCAGATTGGAACAGTGGATATCAAGGGTTCGGGAAATGTTAGAATCTAATGATACTAATGCCATCGAATTTGTAGACGATTTTAGATCTAACTTGTTCTCAGATGAGGTATTTGTTTTCACTCCAAAAGGAGATTTAAAAACACTTCCTAATAAATCCACAGCGCTAGATTTTGCTTTTGATATACATACCGAAATTGGAGCTAAATGCTTAGGGGCTAAAGTCAATCAGAAATTGGTACCTCTTAATTATGAGTTAAAAAATGGAGATCAGATAGAAATCCTTACTTCTAATAAACAAAAACCAAGCGAAGATTGGTTAAGATTAGTAGTTAGTTCTAAAGCTAAAGCTAAAATAAAGGATCTTTTAAAAGAGGATAAAAAATCAGCTGCTCTCGAAGGTAAAGAAATTGTTTTTAGGAAGCTCAAGCAAATGAAAATTAATCCTAAAGATGAAGTGATTAATAAAATTAGAGCGTATTTCGATGAAAAAACTCCTTTGGATCTTTATTATGGCATTGCCACCGGTAAACATGATCCTAAAATGATTAAAAGATTTCAGGAGGAAGTATTAGTTGATAAACCTAAGGATAATAAGAAAATTCAATCTCATACAGATGCCAGCTCTTTTGAACGAGAGCTCAAAAAAGTGAAAGGGCAGGACATGCTGCTAATCGGAGAAGATTTAGATGTAGTGGATTATAAAATTGCTGCTTGCTGTAACCCTATACCTGGAGATGAGGTCTTTGGTTTTGTTACTGTGAACGAAGGAATTAAAATCCATCGAACTTCTTGTCCTAACGCACCGGAATTATTATCTAACCACGGAAACAGGGTAATTAAGGCCAGATGGACTTCCCAACAGGAAATCGCCTTTTTAGCAGGGTTGCAAATTATAGGTACGGATAGGGTAGGACTTATAAGCGATGTCACTCAAATAATATCCAGTGAATTAAAAGTGAATATG
>JBBSPJ010000376.1:0-4081 GCA_038258905.1 Cytophagales bacterium | reverse complement strand
TGCCAAAAATTACCTAAGGAGTTGATATAATCTCTTTTAGCCTGATCTTTCTCGGTGAGGGCTATAGTGAGATCCGTAATGCTGATTTTCCCAATCAAATACCTGTTTTTGGCTATATTATACCTCCTTTGAGAAATATCATCTGCTTTTTGAGTAATTTTTACTTGGTCTCTTAGCATTTCAAGGGTTTTTACCTGGGTATATACTTCCTGTTGAAAATTTACTTTATCCTGCTCAACAGTGTATTGCTCCAATTGATAATTAGCTTCAGCAGTTTTAATTCTTGATTTTTGTCGACCCCAATCTACTATAGGTATACTAAAGCCTAATTGTAGTCTTTGTTGGTCTTGAGGATTTTGATAAATTTCAGGTAACTCATTGGCCTGATTGGTTAAACCAAAACTACCAAATAGGTTCATATTTAATCCCGTATCTCCTCTGGCCCTATCTACTTCGCGTTCTGCTTCTAACATTCTTCTTTTGAACTCTACAGCTTCCTGTCTGTTTGCCAATGCTTGCTCCAAAGCCATATTAGGATCTATTAAAAATTCCGGAACAGTGGCGGGGACTTCTAAAATCATGTCTTCTACTGATTTTGTTCCTAAATAAGCCTGCAGATACAATTGGCTGGTTTCTAAATCTAACATTGATTGAGCCATCTGTTGTCTTGAATTCATCACACTTAATTCTAACTGCAATAATTCATTTTCGGGTATTTTACCTAAATCATATCTCCCCTGAGCTATTTTATATATGGTATCATTATTCCCTAGGTTTTTTTCTGCAATTTCTAAACTCACCTGAGCACTTAATAAATTAAAATATAATTGAGAAACATCTTTAGAAATTTGTTCAAATTCTTCTATGTACTGCTTCAAAGATTCCTCGTATCTTAATGGCTCTATCTTTTTCTGCCACTTAAGTTCATTAAATGCAAAAATTGGTTGTCTAAAACCAATTGATACCGGATCACCTCCATAAACAGCAAAATCATTTTCAAAATCATCGAACCTATCTACCCTTGAACTTACAAATACTGTTCCTCCTGTCAACCCAATTTGTTGTTCTAAATCAAGGGAAATATTGGAATTACTGTTAAAAACTGATCTATACTGAGTAGAGCCATCTTCCTGTGTGATGGGTCGAACTGCACGGTTAAAATCAGGTAAAGTACCATTTAACCTTAACTGAGGTGCAAAGTTAGATTTATATACCCTATACTGCCAATAGCGATTCTCTTTTATAGTTTCAGCTCTTTTATATGCCGGAGAATTTCGTTTAGCGATTTCTATTACTTCAGTTAAAGTGAATACCTGCTGAGCTTTAACAACAGATATGCATGATATAAATAATAGCGGCAATAAAATTTGATAGGTTTTATTCATGTCGTAAAGAAGTTATGGGGTCTTGGCTAGCTGCTTTCCTTGCCGGGGCGATGCCAAATAGGAGACCTACTGAAGCAGCTACTCCAAAAGAAATAAATATAGATATACCACTTACTATAGTTGGTATTTCAGCGAGGGATGAGACCAAATAGGCAAATAGAATTCCTAAGATCACGCCAACTATTCCTCCACTGATGCTAATCATTACCGCCTCAAATAAAAATTGAGTTACTACATCAGATTTTTTGGCTCCCAAAGACAGTCTCAAGCCTATTTCTTTGATACGCTCCATTACTGAATCCAGCATAATATTCATTATACCAATGCCCCCTACTAATAAAGAAATACCGGCAATAGCTCCTAAAACAATATTAAAAATGTCATTAGTTTTCTGCTGCTGCTTTAGCAACAATTCAGGTACGGTGACTTCAAAATCTACTACCTCATAATGACGTCTTTTGAGCATGCGAGAGATAATTTCCGCGGTGGAAGACAAGCGTTTAGAATTTTCTACCTGCACTGTTAGCTTATCCAACTGATGGTAATTTGGGTTCGATGGTGCACTAGTATTATTACCTTCCTGATTATTTGAATTGGCCTTTTTCAGTTGTGCCTGAGTAATGGAAGCTCTATTTTCATAATTTACCAAAACAGACTGCACAGGCGTATAAATATCCATATTGAAGTCTCTTAAACCCAGGTTTTCAAGACTCTTTTCAGTATAGAGCCTCTCCTTTAAAACGCCAATTACCTTCAGCCAATGAGGACCTACCTTTATCATTTTACCAATCGGATTAGTGTCAGGGAAAAATCGAGCGCTCACTGACTTCCCTATCACACATACCCTGGTTCCTCTAGCCATTTGGTCTCTGTTAAAGAGTTTACCCTCCAACAACTCAAATGCCGATAAGCTAAAATAAGAAGGATCCACCCCTACCAGTTTGGCTGATCTGCGAAGACCATTTCGAATAACATAGGTTTCAATCACGATTTCCGGACTCACTCTTTCAATACCAGGTATAATTGCTTCTATACTTCTGGCATCAGCTAGTGTTAAGCCGGGAGTGAATTTCTTCTTTTCCTGCCTTAAGCCACCTTGCGTATTGATTTTTTCTTCACTTTGTTCCACAACAGGCTCAATCACAATATTATTGACCCCTACTAACTTAATCTGATTTAAAATCTCTTGCTGGGCACCATTTCCTATGGCGAGCATGGAAATTACGGCAGCCACCCCAAATATAATACCAAGGGCGGTTAAAAACGACCTCATACCATTTGAAATAACAGCCTCAAGTGCTACATTAAAGTTGGCTAACAGTCTTTCTTTCATTAGTTAGCATCTGCTATTAATTCAACTTTCTTTTTTTCCAGGCCCTGAGGAGCAATTAGATAAACACTTTCTCCTACCTTAATTCCTGATTTCACTAATACTTCATTCGCATTCGCTTTCCCTAAAACTACCTCCTGCTTAATGGTTTCTAAACCAGATTTTTTATAAACATATGAAATAGAATCTCCCTGGTTATAAACTGCTTCCAAGGGAATAAAAACGGCATCAGCAACTACATCAGTGATAATTTCATTAGCAGTGGTCATGGCAGGGCGCAAAGTGGCATCACTCTCATTAATTTCTACTTTTACTTCAAATACTTTAGCATCTGAATTAGGTCTTTGTTCTCCTACATTCGCTACCGAAATAACCTTTCCGGTGAGTTTTTTATCAGGAAAGGCATCCAAACCTATATTTACTGTTTGACCTTTGGCAATTTTTCTTATATCCACCTCATTCACATAAGTATTAGATATCATGGTGGAAAGATCGGGTAATGTAGCTACTGTTGGATCCCAAGCTCCAATACTAGATCCTTCGCCTTTTTTCGTACCATCGTACTCGCGCACATAAATCACCATCCCATCCTCAGGCGCTATAATTTCAAATTTTCCCCTTAGCTGTAAAAGAAAATCCCTTTCATTTCTATCTTCAGCTAATTCGGCATCTGCCTCTTGCATTTGCGCTACAGCCTTTTGCTTTTTTAACTTATAATTCTGTTTTGCCTGCTCAAACGCTCTTTTTGCTTTAGAAAGATCAATTTCTGCTTGTTTAATAGTAGCAGGTGGTTCAAACTGCGATTGTTCCAGAATCAATTCTTTTTCTTCCACCGCAAATTCCAGGTTAATTAATTCATCTCTGGATTGGCGTAAGGTTAATGCAGTATCTAATTTAGTCTGCGTATATTTTGAAACACTTTGTTGAAACTCAGTTTCTGTATTTCTTATTCTATCAGATAATTCTGAAGCATCTAGGGACGCTACATAATCCCCTTTTTTAACAATAGTACCTTCATCTACAATCTTATCGATATTTACATTCCATAATCTGGCTGCTCTCAGGCCAGAAGGACCGGTTATCTTGATAGAATTTTTAGCTTCCAACTCTCCGGTCGTGGTAATGGAAATTACAAATTCTCCCGTTTTCACCTCAGTGGAAATATCAATATTTTCATCTACACCGCCATCTTTCAAAAGGAAGAATGCTACTACTATTACCAGCACTATTGAGACAGCTACTATTATTCGTTTTTTCATAATACCCTGATTTTAGAGAATATCTTATTTAATCGTTATTGTAAACGATCATAATGTAAATTTATTTATAATCTTTTGAATATTAGCGCCATCCATCAATTTATAGC